>CALZCR010000182.1 GCA_945631445.1 uncultured Corynebacterium sp.
GGCGGTGACCTCGGCGGCATCGACGCGGAAGCGTAGGCGCTGCCAGGCGTTTTCGCCGACCAGGACGGGAGTGCCGTGCTGGTTGACGTCGGGCGTGAAGATGATGAAGTCGTAGCTCATATGCACCACAATCCTATTTGGTTCCGTTAAAACCGGCTTTAATGTTAGATAGCCTACCGGTGCTACCATTTTCTTAGTCTTATCTACCTCTGTGAAGGAAAAATTATGGCCCAGTTCGTAGACCGCGCCGTGCTGCATCTGTCAGCAGGAGACGGCGGCCACGGCTGCGTGTCCGTCCGCCGCGAGAAGTTCAAGCCGCTCGGCGGCCCCGACGGCGGCAACGGCGGCCACGGCGGCGACATCATCCTGGAAGTCTCCAACCAGGTCCACACCCTCCTCGACTTTCATTTCCGCCCGCACATCAAGGCTGAGCGCGGCGACAACGGCGGGGGCGACAACCGCAGCGGCGCCCGCGGGGAAGACCTCATCCTGGAGATCCCCGTGGGCACCATGGTGCTCGACAGCAAGGGAGAGCTGCTGGCGGACCTGACGGTCCCCGGCACCCGCTTCATCGCGGCCCAGGGCGGCTTCGGCGGCCTGGGCAACGCCGCCCTGGCCAACGTCAACCGCAAGGCCCCCGGCTTCGCCCTCAAGGGGGAACCGGGGGAGGAGATCAACCTGACCCTTGAGCTGAAGTCCATGGCGGACGTCGGCCTGGTCGGTTTCCCGTCGGCGGGCAAGTCCTCGCTGATCTCCGTGCTTTCCGCCGCTAAACCGAAGATCGCGGACTACCCGTTCACCACGCTGGCGCCGAATCTCGGCGTGGTCAACGTCGGCCACGAGACTTTCACCATCGCCGACGTGCCGGGCCTGATCCCGGGGGCGTCGCAAGGCAAGGGCCTGGGGCTGGATTTCCTGCGTCACATCGAACGCACCGCCGTGCTCGTCCACGTGGTGGACACGGCCTCCATTGATCCGGGACGTGACCCGGTCAGCGACATCGAGGCGCTGGAGCACGAATTGGCCGAATACCAGTCGGAGCTGACCGAGGACATCGGCTTGGGTGATCTCCGCGACCGCCCGCGCATCATCGTGTTGAACAAGGCCGACGTCCCGGAGGCCCGGGAACTGGCGGAGTTCGTCAAGGAAGACCTCGAGGAACAGTTCGGCTGGCCGGTGTTCATCATCTCCGCCGTCGCGCGCCAAGGGCTCGATCCGTTGGTGTACAAGTTGCTCGAGGTGGTCAAGGAAGCCCGTCGCAAACGACCGCGGCAGCGACCCGATGCAGAGCACACCATCATCCGTCCGAAGGCCGTCTCTTCCCCCAAGCGGGGGAAGCACGCCCACTTCACCGTTTCCGAAGATCCGCAGGCTCCCGGAGCCTTCATCGTCGAGGGCGAAAAGATCGAGCGCTG
Organism: uncultured Corynebacterium sp.; assembly: GCA_945631445.1. Taxonomy (GTDB): domain Bacteria; phylum Actinomycetota; class Actinomycetes; order Mycobacteriales; family Mycobacteriaceae; genus Corynebacterium. The sequence continues at coordinate 1,416 of CALZCR010000182.1, forward strand.
GATCAATCAGACGGATTTCGAGAACGACGAGGCCGTCGGCTACCTCTCCGACCGGCTCGCAAAGGCGGGCGTGGAGGACCAGTTGCGCAAGGCTGGCGCACAGGAAGGTGCGACGGTGACCATCGGCGATATATCCTTCGAGTGGGAGCCGTCCCTCGCGGGCGACCCGACTCTGGCCGGCCGTGGCAGCGACGCCCGACTCATGGGCACTGACCGTACCTCCGCAGCAGAGCGCAAGCGCGCTTCCCAGGCGCGCCGCGGTCTGATCGACGAATACGACTTCGGTGATGGGGAGGTCGCGGACCGCGACCGCTGGCAGGGTTAGAAGAGACCTGACCTCTAGACGAAACTAGGACATGGATTCACTACCTCGCACTCCGTACGACACCAGCCCGATGCTGGGGGCCGACTTTCCACAGCCGTTGGCGGCGGCTGAGGGGCCTGCGTTCGGCCATAGCTCGCCGCTACGGGATGACATCGCGAGGGCGAAACGCATTGTCATCAAACTGGGATCCTCCTCTGTGACGGACCCGGAAAAGGGCGTCGACTCCGAGAAGATCGACGCTTTCGTGGACGCGCTGCAGGCACGCATGGCCGCGGGAAGCGACATCATCGTCGTCTCCTCGGGCGCCGTCTCCGCCGGCATGGCGCCGATCGGGCTGAAGACTCGGCCGACGGACTTGGCGCTCAAGCAGGCCGCCGCCACGGTCGGCCAGGTCCACCTGGCCGCCGAGTGGGGCCGTTCCTTCGCCCGTTTCCACCGCACCATCGGCCAGGTCCTGCTGACCGCCAGTGACGCGGGCCGCCGCGACCGCACCCGTAACGCGCAACGCACCCTGGAGAAATTGATCCAGCTGCGCATCATCCCCATCGTCAACGAAAACGACACTGTGGCGACCTCGGAGATGCGCTTCGGCGACAACGACCGCCTCGCCGCGATCGTAGCCGCCCTGACCGGCGCGGACGCGTTGTACCTGCTGTCCGACGTGGACGGTCTCTTCGACCGCAACCCGTCCGAGCCGGGCGCCCAGTTCGTGGAGGAAGTCCGCACCGGCCACGACCTGGCTGGCGTGGCCGCCGGCGACGGCGGCAAGCTGGGCACCGGCGGCATGGCGACGAAGGTCTCCGCCGCCCGCCTGGCGTCGCGTTCCGGGGTGCCGGTGCTGCTGACGTCCTCGTCGAACATCGGCCCCGCACTGGCGGACGCCTCCGTGGGCACCGTGTTCCACCCGCGCCCGGAGCGCCGCCTCAACGCCTGGAAGTTCTGGGCGCTCTACGCCGCCGACGCGGAGGGCGTGCTGCGCCTGGACGCCGGCGCCGTCAAGGCCGTGACCTCCGGCGGCACCTCGCTGCTGCCGATCGGCCTCACCTCCATCTCCGGAGACTTCAAGCGCGGCGACATCGTCGACATCGTCGGGCCGGACGGAGAGGTCCTGGGCCGCGGCGAAGTCAACTACGACTCCGAGATCCTGATCGACATGGTGGGCAAGCGCAGCAAGGACCTGCCGTCGAACCGTCGCCGCCCGGTCGTGCACGCCGATTACCTCTCCAACTACGCCACGCGCCTCTAGGTAGGGTGGGGTGCATGAAATTCACCATGTACCCCAGCCCTTGGGACAATGTCGTCGACGAGGTCGCGGCCGCCGGCCACGAATTCGTCGACCGGATCGAAGACGCGGATTTTCTCATCTTCAACGGTGGCCCCCGGCACTTCCCGGACCCGCTGCCGGAAAACATCGGTTTCGTGCAGCACGTTTTCACCGGCGTGGAGCACCTGATCGGCAGCGGCACCATCAAGCCCGGCGTGCGCTGGGCGAACTCGGCCGGCGTGTACGGCACCCCCGTCGCGGAGATCGCGATGACGCTGCTGCTGTCCCAGCTGCACCAGGTCAAGGCCGTCACCCAGGCGGGCAGCTTCGACGTCCGCTGGGAGGCCGACGCCAAGCAGGGGTGGCTGTTTTCTGGCCGCACCGTCGCGCTGATCGGCGCCGGAGGCATCGCCCGGGCCATGATCCCGATGCTGCGCCCCTTCGGCGTGAAGATCATCGCAGTCAACCGCTCCGGCACCGACGTCGACGGCGCCGACGAGACCTTCGCCGTCGACCAGGCGGAGCACGTGTGGGGTGAGGCGGACGCCTTCATCCTGACGATGCCGCTGACCGACGAGACGCGCGGCATGATCGACGCCGAGGTGCTGGGCAAGATGAAGTCCAACGCGGTGGTCGTCAACGTCGGCCGCGGCCAGCTGGTGGTCACCGACGACCTGGTCGCCGCGCTGCGCGACGGCGTCATCGCCGGCGCCGCCATGGACGTCACGGAACCGGAGCCGCTGCCGGAAAACCACCCGTTGTGGCGGATGCCGAACGCCACGATCACCCCGCACATCGCCGCCACCGCCCGCATCGCACGGAAGATGATCGCGCCGCAGATCGTGGACAACGCCGCGGCCTTCGAAGCCGGCGAACGCATGCCCACCGAGGTCGACGTGGAAGCGGGGTACTGACTCCGTGCGTTTCACCATGGCCCCGGTCCGCCACGACGTCGTGGTCGAGGACCTCACCGCCGCCGGGCACACCTTCGTCGAAGATCTGGCAGAGGCTGAGCTCCTCGTCTTTGACGGCGCCCCGGAGGAATTTCCGCTGCCCCTGCCCGAGTCAGTGGGTTTCGTGCAGACCCAATTTGCGGGGATCGATTCGCTGCTCGCCGCGGGAGTGCTGGAAAAATCCGGCGTCCGCTGGGCCAACGCGGCGGGGTTGTACGCGGACACCGTCGCCGAATCCTGCCTGGGACTACTGCTGGCGGTGACGCATCAGCACAAGGCGGCGGGCATGGCCGGCTCCTTCGCGGTCAGCGACGAGATCGCGGCGAAGACCCACTACCTGACGCCGGACACCACGGTCGCCGTGGTGGGCGCCGGCGGCATCGGGCAGCGCATGATTGAGCTGCTCGCGCCCTTCCGCTGCCGGACCGTGGCGGTCAACCGCACCGGCCGGCCCGTGCCAGGGGCCACGGAAACGGTCGCGCTGGCCGCCGCCGGGCACGTGTGGGGTGAGGCAGACGTGTTCGTGGTGCTCCTGCCCCTGACGCCAGACACCCGCGGGCT
>CALZCR010000183.1 GCA_945631445.1 uncultured Corynebacterium sp.
GAGTTTCCGGTGCCGGTGTAGTCCATATAGTGGAACTTGTCGCCGTCGACCAGCCGGTAGTACGCCTCGTTGTCGATGCCCCGGAAACAGATCGTCGGGCCGAGGTGGTTGCCTTCGGCGGTGTGGTTGTAGACCACGTCCAGGATGACTTCCATGCCAGCCTCGTGGAAGGCGCGCACCATGCCCTTGAACTCGGCGACGGAACTGCCCGGGGTCTGGGCGGCGCTGTAGTCGTGCTGGGGGGCGAAGAACCCGAAGGTGTTGTAGCCCCAGTAGTTCCTCAGACCGAGGTCACGCAGACGGTCGTCCTGCAGGAACTGATGCACCGGCAGCAACTCGATGGCCGTGACGCCCAAGTCCTTGAGGTACTCGATGATCGACGGATGCGCCAGGCCCGCGTAGGTGCCCCGCAGGTTTTCCGGCACGTCCGGGTGCGTCATCGTCATGCCCTTGACGTGCGCCTCGTAGATGACGGTCTCGTTGTACGGGATGTTCGGGGAACGGTCGTCGCCCCAGTCGAAGAAGGGGTTGATCACCACCGAGGTCATCGTGTGGCCGAGGCTGTCTTCTTCATTGCGGCCCGATCCGGGCTCGTCGGCGAAGATGTCGTAGGAGAACAGGGACGGGTGCCCGTCGAATTCGCCGTCGAAAGCGCGGGCGTACGGATCCACCAGCAGCTTGTTGGGGTCGCAGCGCTTGCCGTCGGCCGGGTCGTAGGGCCCGTGGACGCGGTAACCGTAACGCTGGCCGGGCTGGACGCCGGGGAGGTAGCAGTGCCAGACGTAGGCGTCGACCTCTTCGAGATTGATGCGTTGTTCGGAGCCGTCGTCGTCGATCAGGCACAGCTCCACCCGCTCAGCGACGTTCGAAAAAAGGGCGAAGTTGGTGCCGGCGCCGTCATAGGTCGAGCCGAGGGGGTAAGCCTCTCCTGGCCAGACTTGGTCGGCATATACGTTCGGGTTACTCATGAGCACAAAGTGTAGCCAAGGAACGCGCCGCACCCCTCATGTCGCTCTGCCGGCCAACCCCTCCAACAGCAGATCCACGCCGTATCCGGCGTCCAGGGTCCCCGGCGCCGGGGCGTCGGTGACTTCGGCGAACTGCAGCTGCGACTGCTCCACGCCAGTCGCTCCGAGCACCTGGTGCACAAGCGCCTGCGCGCCGGCGTGCCGGTCCTGCGCAGACAGGCCCGCCGCCGTCAACGAATGCGCGAAGACGTCGGCGAGCCGGGCGGCGAGGGTCGAAGCCGGCACGGACAAGGCTGCGCCGACCAGCTCGGCGCCGTCGCGGTGGCTCAACAGGGCGCTGCGCAGGGCCGCGGCGGTGGCGCGGGCGTCGGTGACGGGGCCTGCGAAAACCGGGGCCAGGACGTGCTCCGCGATGGCCCCGATGAGCTCCTGCTTGTTCGCGACGTGCCAGTACAAGGCGCCCGGGGCCACGTTGAGGTGGGAGGCGACTCTGCGCATGCTCATGTCCGCCAGGCCATAAGAGTTCAGGATGTCCACGGCGGCGCTGATGATGGAGTCGACGCTTAACTGCACGATTGCCCACCTTACCCGGCGTTGAAAATACCAAGGCTCCACTCAGCGAGCACGGCTTTCTCACAGCGAGCTGTGAGGCGACGGGGCGGGAAGATCACGAATCGGTTGCTACAGTGAATCACCACGGTCGCGTAGATCTAGCCGTCCCCCGGCGGGAGACGTCGACGCGGCCCGTGAGAACTATCGTAGGCGCAGATCCAGACTCAGGCACTGCGCCGAAGCGAACCGACAACACTGAGGAGAACACCGTGACGCTCTACCCCCTCGCGAGGAAGGCGTGTGCTGCGCTTGTCGTGGCGGCCCCCCTTACTCTGGTTGCGTGCGGAGCCGGCGACGTGGAGGAAAACGCTCAGGCGTCCGCCGAAAAGAGCACCGTGACCAGCACCACGGACGCTGAGGAGAGCGAGAAGCCGGAGACTTCCGGGAAGGGGGGCGACGACACTGAGGAAGACGTCGACGCCGCCTCCTCCGAGCCGGAGATCGAACGGACCGCCGGCGACGACGATCCGGTCGCCGCCGAGGCCGCCGGAGCGGAACTGGCGGCCTCCCTCAATGACGACGTCGAGGTGCGCAGTCAGGCGCCGGTCCGGGCTGCGGCTCCGGCCGACGGGACTGACGTGGCCGCCATCACCGACCTCGTCGGCGGCGCCTACGAGCAGACCACCCTGCGTGGTTGGGTCAGCTACATCCCGAACCACAGCTGTCAGGCGTTGCTCAACGACGTCAACGCTCAGGTGCAGGAGCAGTACGGCACGACGGACATCCTCGACTTCTCCGTGATCCCGGAGACCCCGCTGTCGGAGGTCCCCCAGTACACCGAGGCGCAGGCCACCCTGCAGTCCGTGGACAACGTCGCCGTCGACGGCAACCAGGCTTCGGCCGACATCACCGTCGTCTCCGGCGGCCAGGCGGACACCTCCACCATGCGCTTCCTGCAGGAGGGCGACCGCTGGACCTTCTGCTCGGACGAGTACGCCGGCTAGTCCCGTCCTCAGGTGCGCCCGGGCCAGGGGAGTAGCCTGGCAGCCATGACGGTTTCCACTCCCGAGCCCCAGGCTTCCTCCCCGCCCCGTCGTCAAGCTCAGGCCCGTGGCCCTCGTGTGCCGTCGGCCGTGGGCGCCGGCGCGGGGCTGTTTGCTGTGTCGGTGCTCCTCTACGGCATCGCCGGGGCGCTGTGGGGGCTGTGGCGCCCGGCCTATTCCGGGACGGTCACCGACGGCGGCTTCGCGGTCGCCGGCGGCGGCGACGTCGCCTTCACCGGGTACATCACCTTCGCCGTGATCACCGGCCTGATGTCCGCGGTCATGGCGATCCTGATGTTCCAGTTTTCTCCCGCCACCCGCGGGGCGTCCATGTTGTGGTGGGTCGGGATCGTGGCGTTCATCGCCGCCGTCGCGTTTTTGGTGGTCGGGGACCTGGTGGCGGCGGCCAGGCACCCGATGCCGGAGGACGTGGATGCGATCATCCCGGACGCGACCTTCAGCGTGGCGCCGGTCTTCCAGCCGGGGGTGGCCTGGCTGGCCGCCCCGTTCATGGCGGTGCTGGCGTATTGGTTCTCGGCGCTGGTCACCGTCCCCGACCCGGAGCCGTACCTGCCCGCCCAGCGCATGTGACGTGTCGTCACTGACCGGGCCAGCCCACCGCCGAGGCGCCCGTGACCGCGGCGCTGACGGTGTGCACGGCGTACAGCAGCTGGGAGACGGCCACCGCCGTCATGTGGTCCAGCTGCGCGTCCGTCAACCCGTCGCCTGCGGGAACGGTGTACTCCACCCGCACCTGCACCCCGTCGTCACCGAGGTGGGCGTAGGCCTTGGCCCCTGCCTTGCCCGCGGCGACGTTGAAGTCGTTGCACACCAGGGCCACCCGCAGCCGGGACGCGGGGTCCAGGCTCGGGTTCCAATGCGCTTTGACCAGGTAACTCGGCCCGTTGTCGATGAAAAATCCGAAGAGCACCGAGTTGATCCAGGCGATGACCACCTCGTCCGTCGTGGCGGTGTTCGGGATGTCCAGATCCGCCAGGATCTCGTCGATGCGCGCCAAGGTCACCGGCTCCGGCTGCAATGAAGGGGCGGGCGCCGGCAACCCGATGAAATTTTTGCCCGAGGGATGCTCGATGCGGGATTCGGCGGGGGAGGGAAACAGCGACTCCGCCGCCGCATCCCAGTCCTCGCCGGCGAGGAAAGCCGCCGAGTCCTGGCGCTGGCGCTCCTGCTCCGCCTCGTCGGTGTCCGGCGTGGACAGCTCCGGGAAATGTTCGAGCAGATGCGACACCGCCAGCACCGAGGTTTCCACGGCCACGCTCATCACGGTGGCCAGCTGTTCGTCGCTGAGCCCCGGGCCGATCAAGCTCATCGAGCACAGGTGCAGGTCCACCCCGCCGTCGTCGAGGTCTCCGCTCAGAGTCATCGACATCGTCGGGGACAACGACTGCGCGTTCCATTCGTTGAGCACGTCGACGACCCGGTCGACCACGGAGAAATCCAGCCGCCGGCGCAACCGGGTCCGACACACCACGGCTTCGGGGCGCAGCGTCGCCTGCGCGGCGCCGCCGCCTTCGACGGTGACCGTCATCAGATGGTCCAACCAGGGAAAAAGCAACCGGTCCTCATCCGCCAGGCTCTGAAAACCGAAGCTGTCGGCGGCCTCTTTGGCGCGGCGCACAGTGACGGGACGGACGGGATCCGGGCCGGGTGAGGGCGCGGAGCGTCGGCCCATGGCGTACCTCCCTTATCCGGAAAACGGGGCGGCCGCCTCGCTGACTGGGTCGGCCGCTTCATTGCCCCTCAGTCTACGGACACCCGGGGCGGGCTCGGCGGACCGCCTCCGCGGCGAGCACCTCAACTCCGAGTGGGGCCAGGGCAGGCCTATAATAAAGGAGGTAACGACATATACCGCCGAATCACCTGAGGGAAGTAACGAGGATGCTCAACGTCATCGACCTGCGCGGTCGTACCCCGTCCACCGCCGAAC
>CALZCR010000184.1 GCA_945631445.1 uncultured Corynebacterium sp.
CGGGGATTCTTCAGCCCCGCGTGGCCCTCTCCCTATCGACGGGGAAGGTCAGCGTCTCGCGGCGACGATTGCCTCCACGGTATTTTCACCGCGAGGCAGATCAGCCAGCAATGATGGGCGCCACATATAGCAAGCACGGTCATCGATACTATCGCCGTGGACCACTGTTACTGCACGGCCGATAGATTGGACGGCTCAGCGTCGCCGAAAGGAACCTGAATCCACGCGTGGTCACTCTCCCCTCCCCCAGACACAACGAGGCCCCCGTGTTAGGGACGTGCTTTTAGTAGCGTGGTTCTGACGATCGGATGTGGAACCTCGGTACATCGTGGACACCGGATCTCATCACATCACAGACACAGAGTCTTAAGGCTTCGCACACAGCTACCTGCGGACCGTCGTACGGGTGTCATTCACCGGGGATGTCCTGTCTCACAACATCATGGACACACGATGTTGTGAGACAGGACATGACCTGATTGAGTTTACAGACGGTTCGGCGAATCGCGCGGCCGCGCCTGGAAGATTGGACGGTGAGGTGGGCGTCGTCAAGCAGATCCCCGCCGGCTGTCCGACCGGTGCCTCAACGGCCTTGCTCGTGCACTAGGATTGGGCGACACTGGCGTTGGTTTTCCGCCCACTGCGGTCCCGGATTACCGCCCCCATCGAAAAACTGTGCCCGCCATCACCTGCGGAAACCCTGGCTCCACCTACCGAGCATCGTTTATGGTATTACGATACTGGTTCGTAGGCTCGGATCGCGCCGCTCACCAACGCCCACGCCGAATGAAAGGACACCGTGACCACCCCGCACATCTCCTCCCCCGCCCAGTACTCCAAGGGCGACATCGTCGAATCCATCAACTGGAACGAAATCCCCGACGAGGTCGACCTGGAAATCTGGAACCGGCTGACCTCCAACTTCTGGCTGCCGGAGGCCATCCCGGTCTCCAATGACATCCAGTCCTGGAACCGCCTGACCGAAGAGCAGCAGAACTCCACCATGAAGGTCTTCACCGGACTGACCATGCTGGACACCCTCCAGGGCACCGTCGGCGCCGTCTCCCTGCTCCCGCACGCGGAGACCATGCACGAAGAGGCCGTGTACACCAACATCAGCTTCATGGAGTCCGTGCACGCGAAGAGCTACTCCAATATCTTCATGACGCTGGCGCCCACCAAGATGATCGACCGCTCCTTCTCCTGGGCGCGAGAGAACGAGCAGATCCAGTACAAGGCCCGCCGCATCCTGGACTTCTACCAGGGCGATGACCCGTTGAAGAAGAAGATCGCCTCCGTCATGCTGGAGTCCTTCCTCTTCTACTCCGGCTTCTATCTGCCGCTTCGCTGGTCCAGCGAAGGCGAGCTGACCAACACCGCCGACATCATCCGTCTGATCATCCGCGATGAGGCGGTGCACGGTTACTACATCGGCTACAAGTTCCAGCGCCAGGCCGGCGATCGCCGCGAGGAGCTGCAGGACGAGGTCGTCGAGCTGCTGCTGGACCTGTACGAAAACGAGATCATCTACACCGCCGAAGTCTACGACCCGCTGGGCTGGACCGAGGACGTCAACGCCTTCCTGCGCTACAACGCGAACAAGGCCATGATGAACCTGGGCTACGAGGCGCTGTTCTCCACGGACCAGACCAAGTTCAGCCCCGGGGTCATGACCAGCCTGGACCCGTCGGCCAACGAGAACCACGACTTCTTCTCCGGCTCGGGCTCCTCGTACGTCATCGGCAAGGTCGAAGAGACCAGCGACGACGACTGGGATTTCTAGCCTGCTTCTAGCTCGTGCATGAGCTGTGCTGAGCTGGTGTGCGCCCCGTCAGGTCTTCGGACCCGGCGGGGCGCCGTCGTTCTTTAGGACTCGATAAGCAGCACGTGTTGTCCGTCGCCCGATCGCGCTCCCCCGGCTGGGATGAAACATTCACGGTAAATTCGTCTGTCGGAAGGACAAGCGACGTCGCCGATTCGGGATGTGCTGTCACTCAATAAGACTGCCTGTGCAGGACGTAAGGAGTTACCTCCCGTGAAAATCGCTGTTGTCGGCCTGGGGTATGTGGGCCTGTCGAATGCCGCGCTGCTGTCCAAGAACCACGACGTCGTGGCTTTAGACATTGACCCAGGGCGGGTCGACGCCGTCAACTGCTACGAGTCACCCATCGAGGACGTGGAGTTGGAGGCCTACTTGGCCACCCAACCCCCGACGCTGTCCGCCACCACGGACCCGAAGGAGGCCTACACCGAAGCCGAATTCATCGTCGTGGCCACCCCGACCGACTACGACCCGGACACCAACTTCTTCAACACCTCCAGCGTGGAAAGCGTGATCTCCGAAGTCCTGGTGATCGCGCCGTCCGCGCGGATCGTCGTGAAGTCCACCGTCCCCGTCGGCTTCACCCGGCAGATGCAGGACAGGTACCCGTCCGCGACGGTGTTCTTCTCCCCGGAGTTCTTGCGCGAAGGCCGCGCCTTCCACGACAACCTCCACCCCTCCCGCATCGTCGTCGGCGACCACACCGAGGCCGGCCGGCAATTCGCCGACCTGCTCGCCGAAGGGGCGGAAGAAGATGACGTCCCCATCCTGCTCACGGACGCCACCGAAGCCGAGGCCATCAAGCTATTCTCCAACACCTATCTGGCGCTGCGGGTGGCCTACTTCAACGAGCTGGACACCTACGCCGCCCTCCGAGGGCTGGACAGCCGGCAGATCATCGAGGGCGTGGGCTTGGACCCGCGTATCGGCACCCACTACAACAACCCCTCCTTCGGTTACGGCGGATACTGCCTGCCCAAGGACACTAAGCAGCTGTTAGCCAACTACAGCGACGTGCCGCAGAACCTCATCTCCGCGGTCGTAGACGCCAACTCCACGCGCAAAGACTTCGTCGCCGCAGACATCCTGCGCCGGGAGCCGTCCGTGGTGGGGATCTACCGCCTGGTGATGAAGTCGGGCTCCGATAATTTCCGCTCCTCGTCGATCCAGGGGATCATGAAGCGCATCAAGGCCAAGGGCGTGCCCGTCGTTGTCTACGAGCCCAATCTCGAAGACGACACGTTCTTCAACTCGGAGGTCATCGGTGATTTGGCGGAGTTCAAGCAGCGCGCCGACGTCATCGTGGCCAACCGCCCGACGGAAGACCTGCATGACGTCACAGAGTAGATCTACACTCGAGACCTCTTCCACCGGGATTAACTGCCCATACCCAATACGAACACTCGACACCATCATAAAAAGTGCTCTTACCAGCCGATTTGTAAGTTTTAAGCACCTCTGGCTATAGTTACTAATCGTTGCAACGGACACCGCGAGGAAGTCCGCAGCAGCGAAAAGTTAATCCCCCATAGCTCAGTTGGCAGAGCATCCGACTGTTAATCGGAAGGTCACTGGATCGAGACCAGTTGGGGGAGCACAGAGAAGAAGGCCACCGGGAAACCGGTGGCCTTCTTCGTTTTCGTGGGGCGGGCGTCGATAAGTTTCTCGGCGCCCACCCTCCGGCTGCCGCGCCGTCGCGGGGTGGGGAGCGACCGCTCCCCTGCCCCACCGGGGAGGCTTAGTTGACGGAGTCGACGATGGCGTCGGGGTCGTAGGGCTGTCCCATGGTGAGCAGCAGGGTGAAGACGATCGCGATGATCACCAGCAGGATGAGGATGCTGCGCACGGGGTGGCGCACCACCTGCGCCAGGACCCAGTCGGCGGCGTGGGCGGGCTTGGCGTCGTTGTCGCGGTAGCGCCAGTCACCCTCGAGGTGGCCCTTGCGGTCAGCCCACATGGTAAACGGCAGGGCCGCCCACGGGATGACGGAGACGATCAGGCCGAGGGCGCCGAGCCAGAAGGGCCAGCGGTTGTTGATCCAGATGAGAATCGTCATGGCGGCGAAGCAGAGGAAGCCGAAACCGTGGATGGGGCCGGCGATGGGGACGAGGCCGTCAGTGACGCCGGTGTATTTCAGGATCATTCCCAGGATGAGCAGGGTCCAGGTGATCATTTCCAGGCCGGCTGCGATCCGGTGGAGGCTCTTTGGTGTCATGTCGCCAAGGCTATCCGTCACATGGGTGTTCTCCCTAGCCGAAGCGAGCCGGGACACACTCGTGGGCGGGGCCTCACGCGCGTGGATAAGGTGGGGCCATGTCTTTTACCTCTGAACTGAAGAAGTACGCCAACGGCGTCACGGCGGCGACCACGGGTGCGGTCGTGGCGGCCGCCGCGGTGGGCACGGCCCTGACGGATCCGGAGAACCGGTGGTATAAGTCGCTGCGCAAGCCGTCCTGGCAGCCGCCGGCGGCGGTCTTCCCGGTGGCGTGGACGGCGCTGTACACCGATATCGCCGCAGTGAATTCCATGGTGCTGACGGATCTGGTGGACACGGGCCAGCGGGAGCAGGCTAAGGGGCACGCCACGGCGCTCGGCGTGAACTTGGCGTTGAACGCCGGCTGGTGCGGGTTGTTCTTCCGCTCCAAGCG
>CALZCR010000185.1 GCA_945631445.1 uncultured Corynebacterium sp.
GTCGCGGATTGCCCCGTTGACCACGATGCCCCTCCACCCGTTGTCCGCCGCGGCCTTGGCGATCTTGTCGCCGACCATGGCGGTCTGGGTGTTTCCACCGGCGTCGATGACTAGGACCTTGCCCTCGCCGGGACTGTTCAGCATCTCTTTGACCAGCTGGTTGTCCTGAAAACAACGGATGGTCACGATGCGGCCCGCGAAGTCGGTCTTTCCTCCGAAGTCACGCATCTGCGTGTCACAGCTGAGGACGTCGTTGCCGTAGATGTCGGCGATGTCGGCGGTGGGGATGAAGGTGCACATGGGTTTATTCCTTACATGGTGGCGAGGCGCCTGTTCCTAGTGGAACTGGCCTTCCTCGGTGGAGCCCTTGAGGGAGGTGGTGGAGGAGTTCGGGTCGACGGTGGTGGCGATCTGGTCGAAGTAGCCGGCGCCGACCTCACGCTGGTGCTTGACGGCGGTGAAGCCGCGCTCCTCCGCAGCCTTGAACTCACGGTTCTGCAGGTCGACGAAGGCGGTCATGCCCTCCCGTGCGTAGCCGTGGGCCAGATCGAACATGCCGTAGTTGAGGGAGTGGAAGCCGGCCAGGGTGATGAACTGGAAGGTGAAGCCCATGGCGCCCAGCTCCTTCTGGAACTTGGCGATCTCGTCCGCCTCCAGGTGGGCGGACCAGTTGAAGGACGGGGAGCAGTTGTAGGCCAGGAGCTGGTCTGGGAACTCCTCCTTGACGCCCTCGGCGAACTGCTTGGCGAGCTCGAGGTCCGGGGTGCCGGTCTCCATCCAGATCATGTCTGAGTACGGAGCGTAGGACTTCGCACGCGCGATGCAGGGCTCGAGGCCGTTCTTGACGTGGTAGTAGCCCTCGGCGGTGCGCTCGCCGGTGATGAACTGCTTGTCGCGCTCATCCACGTCGGAGGTGATCAGGGTGGCGGCCTCGGCGTCGGTGCGGGCGATGATCACGGTCGGGGTGTCCATGACGTCCGCGGCGAGACGTGCCGAGGACAGGGTGCGGATGTGCTGCTGGGTCGGGATGAGGACCTTGCCGCCGAGGTGGCCGCACTTCTTCTCGGAAGCGAGCTGATCCTCCCAGTGGGTGCCGGCGGCGCCGGCGGTGATCATGGCCTTCTGCAGCTCGTAGACGTTCAGGGCGCCACCGAAGCCGGCTTCGCCGTCGGCGACGATCGGGACGAGCCAGTTGTCGACGGAATCGTCGCCCTCGACGCGGGAGATCTCGTCGGCGCGCAGCAACGCGTTGTTGATGCGGCGGACGACGTTCGGGACCGAGTTCGCCGGGTACAGGGACTGGTCCGGGTAGGTGTGGCCGGAAAGGTTGGCGTCGCCGGCGACCTGCCAGCCGGAAAGGTAGACGGCCTTGAGGCCGGCGCGGACCTGCTGGACCGCCTGGTTGCCGGTCAGTGCGCCGAGGGAGTTGATGTAGTGGCCGTCACCGCGGGTGATCTCCTCGAAGAGGATCTCGGAGCCGCGGCGGGCGAGGGTGTTGGCTTCGAGGACGTTGCCCTGGAGCTCGGCGACCTGGTCTGCGGTGTAGTCGCGGCGGATGCCTTCCCAGCGTGGGTTGGTGTCCCAGTCCTGCTGGATGTCGGCGGCGGTACGGGGGTTTCCAGTGGTGGTCATGGCGTGGCCTCTCAAATTCTGTGCGACGGATGGGAGTGGAGAGTGTGAGACGCATTCGGTGGAGCGGTTGGCTCCTCGTGGCGTTGTTCACATAGTGGGCCTCGGCGTGAACCCAGTCAACGGTGATGTCTGCGAACTTTGGTGTGGGGGGTTTCCCGCGAATTTGTGAAACTTGCGTAAAAAGACCACGCCCTTTTGTGAATACCATTTATCCATTTCCGCACGTAGGGACACTTCCCGCCCCGCGGACTTCGTGCAGGCCAGGCGCTTTATTTCCGCTCTCGTCCGGAAAAACTCGGATGGGAACACCTTTTTCGGGGGTGAGGAAACCTGCAAAACCGCCATGGCCGTTCCCCGAGCCACTTCGCTGTCATAGTGTTGCGCTCACCACACCAGCCACCCTTGACCCCAGGAGGACCCCTTGACCGCCTCGACCACCACTTACGTCAACGTCGCCGGCCTCGACGTCGCCGACACCTTGCATGACTACGCCACCGACGTTCTCTGCCGACGTGCCGGGATTGCCCCGGAGCGCCTGTGGCAGGGACTGGCCGACATCGTCGCTGAGTTCACCCCGCGCAACCGCGAGCTCCTCGCCCGCCGCGAGGAGCTGCAGAGCAAGCTCGACGACTACCATCGCGCCAACCCGGGCCAGCCGGATCCGGCCGAGCTCGAGGAGTTCCTGCGCTCCATCGGCTACCTCGTCGAACGTCCCGCCGACGAGCCGATCCGCACCGCCAACGTCGACGAAGAGGTCGCCCGCATCGCCGGCCCGCAGCTCGTCGTCCCCGTCCTCAACAGCCGCTACGCACTCAATGCCGCCAACGCCCGCTGGGGCTCTCTGTACGACGCCCTCTACGGATCCGACGTCATCTCTGACGCCGACGGCGGCGAAGCCGGCAAGGGATACAACCCGGTCCGCGGTGGTCGAGTCATCGCCTGGGCCCGCGCGCTTCTCGACGAGATCGCCCCGCTCTCCCAGGGTTCCCACTCAGACGTCACCGACTACGTCATCACCAACGGCGGACTGTCCGCGATCATCGACGGCGACATGATCTCCCTGGCCTACCCGGAGCGGTTCCGTGGCTGGCAGGGCGAGCGCGACAACCCCTCCGCGCTCCTGCTGCGCAACAACGGCCTGCACGCGATCATCGACGTCGACCGCGCGGGCCCGATCGGCAAGGACGACCCCGCGGGCGTCAACGACGTCCGTCTCGAGTCCGCGACCTCGACCATCATCGACTTCGAGGACTCCGTCGCCGCCGTCGACGCCACCGACAAGACCCTGGGCTACGCCAACTGGCACGGCCTGTGCACCGGCGAGCTGACCGCCGAGATGAACAAGGGCGGCAAGACTTTCACCCGCCGCCTCAACGAGGACCTCGAGTTCACCGGCGCCGATGGCTCCCCCGTCCGCCTGCACGGCCGCTCCCTGCTGCTGTGCCGCAACGTCGGCCACCTCATGACCAACCCCGCCATCATGGTCGACGGCGAGGAGATCTACGAGGGCATCATGGACGCCGTCTTCACCGCCCTCGGCGCGCTGCCGTCCATGGAGGCTGACAACCCGCTGCGCAACTCCCGCGCCGGCTCGATCTACATCGTCAAGCCGAAGCAGCACGGCCCGGAGGAGGTCGCCTTCACCAATGACCTCTTCGCCGCCGTCGAGGACCTGCTCGGCCTGGAGCGTTTCACCCTCAAGGTCGGGGTCATGGACGAGGAGCGCCGCACCTCCGTCAACCTCGACGCCTGCATCATGGCGGTCGCCGACCGCCTGGCGTTCATCAACACCGGATTCCTGGACCGCACCGGCGACGAGATCCACTCCTCCATGGAGGCCGGCCCGATGGAGCGCAAGGCCGCCATGCAGACCGCGGCCTGGAAGCAGGCCTACGAGGACAACAACGTCGACGCCGGCATCGCGCACTCACTGCCGGGCAAGGCGCAGATCGGCAAGGGCATGTGGGCGATGACCGACCTGATGCGCGGGATGGTCGAAACCAAGATCGGCCAGCTCCGGGAAGGCGCGAACACCGCCTGGGTCCCCTCCCCGACCGCCGCCACCTTGCACGCCTCCCACTACCACCTGGTCGACGTCGGCGCCGTCCAGGACGAGCTGCACAGCCGCGGCCGCCGGGACCGCGTCCGCGACCTGCTGACCGTCCCGGTCAAGGCGGACAACTACTCCGCCGAGGAGAAGCGGGAGGAGATGGACAACAACTGCCAGTCCATCCTCGGCTACGTCGTCCGTTGGATCGAACACGGCGTCGGCTGCTCCCGCGTCCCGGACATCCACGACACCCAGCTGATGGAGGATCGTGCGACCCTGCGCATCTCCTCCCAGATCCTGGCGAACTGGATCCACCACGACCTCGTCACCGCCGACGAGGTCGTCGATTCGCTGGAGCGCATGGCGGTTCTCGTCGACAAGCAGAACGCGGATGACCCGAACTACCTGCCGATGGCCGCCGACTTCGACGACTCCATCGGGTTCCAGGCGGCCAAGGACCTCATCCTGCAGGGCACGACCCAGCCGTCCGGCTACACCGAGCCGATCCTGCACGCTCGCCGACGCGAGTTCAAGAACCGTCACGGCCTGGCCTAAGAAACACTGAAACCGCTCCCCGACACACCTGGGGAGCGGTTTTCTGTTGGCCGCAAGCACTGCCACCGACGCTGCTCGACGGTGGCGCTGGCTACGCCCGGATCCGCCTATTCCAGGTCATCGTGGGCGACCAGGCGACGCGCGGCCTCGGTGATCGAACCGGACAGCGACGGGTAGACCGCGAAGGTGTCCGCCAGGTTGTCGACGGTGAGGTTGTTGGTCACGGCGACGG
>CALZCR010000186.1 GCA_945631445.1 uncultured Corynebacterium sp.
TGGTCTCCCCGGACCAGGTCTTGGGCCTGACGTTCACCCGCAAGGCCGCCCAGCAGCTCGGCCAGCGCATCCGCAGCCAATTCGCCACCCTGGCCGGCAGCCCGAAGATCCGGGACCTGGACCCGTCGGGGCAGTTGGCCACCACGCTGACCACCGTCCCGCCCAGCGTGTCCACCTACGACTCTTATGCGGGCCAGCTGATCCGCGAATACGGCCTGCTGGTGCCCGTCGAACCCGACGCCCGCCTGATCACCCAGGCGGAGCTGTATTCCATCGCGCACCGCGTCGTCGTCGACTACCCCGGCCGGCTCAGCGCCGAGCAAGGCGTGGCCGCGGTGACCGAGACCCTGCTGAAACTGGTCACCGAGATGGACAACGAGCTGTTCACCGTCGAGCAGGTCGCCGAAGAATCCCGCGGCTACGCCGACCTGATCGAGACGCTGCCCAAAGCGCCGCGCCAGCGTGACGCGCTGAGCCAGAAAGTGCAGAAGTGGGTGGACGCCCAACGCCTGCGGGTGGAGTACCTGCCGCTGGCGGCCGCGTTGAAGGAAGAACTCCACCGGCTCGGCGTGGTCACCTTCAACGAACAGATGTCCGTCGCCGCGAAACTCGCCCGCGACCAACCGGCGGTGCGCGCCTCGCAGCGCACCCGTTTCCGGGTGGTCATGCTCGACGAATACCAGGACACCTCGCACGCCCAGCGCGTGCTGCTCTCGCACCTGTTCGGCCGCCCCGCAGGCACGGACTGGGACGTCGACGAGTCCTTGACCGTCACCGCCGTGGGCGATCCCATGCAAGCCATCTACGGGTGGCGCGGGGCGACGGTGGAAAACCTCGAAGAATTCGTCAACGACTTCCCCGTCACCGACGGCCCGGCGCCGAAGAAGCAGCTGACCACCTCCTGGCGTAACCCGGGCGGGGTCCTGTCGCTGGCCAACGCGGTCTCCGACGCCGTTTTCGGCGACACGCCCCGCCCGGTGGAGAAACTCCAGCCCCGCGCCGGGGCCGGCGACGGGGAGATCGCCCTGGGATTGTTCGCCGAACAGGACGAGGAGATCGCGTTCGTCGCCGACCGGCTGGCCGAAGAGTTCCACGCCGCCCAGGAAACGGGCGAGGCGTTCAGCGGGGCGGTGCTGGTGCGCAAGAACCGCCACTCCGTGCCGATGGCGGAGGCGCTGGCCGAGCGCGGCATCCCCCATGAGATCGTCGGCCTGGGCGGGCTGCTGGAAGTCCCGGAGGTCGCGGATCTGGTCGCCTTGGCCACGATGCTCATCCGGCCCGGCGACAACCGCGCCGCCCTACGCATCCTGTCCGGCCCGCTGGTCGGCCTCGGCCTGGCGGACCTGGTGGCGCTGCACCGCCGCGCCCGCAACTTGGGCGGCGGCGTCGAACGCGTCGAGTTGCCCGAAGACCCCGTCGAACGACTCAAAGTCCAATTGGCGGAGGTCACCGCCGACCCGCCGGACCAGGTCGTGGGGCTGGCCGACGCCGTCGCCGACTTGGGCGAGCGCTCCCGCTACTCGCCGGAAGGGGTGGCGCGGCTGGAGCGGTTGTCCTCCGGGCTGCGTTACGTGCGCCAGTACAGCCTGGGCAAGTCGCTCAGCGACCTCTTCGCCGACATCGAGCACACTTTCGGCCTGCGCACCGAAGCGCTCGCCCGCCCGGGGGTCACGGGCACGGTGCACCTGGACCAGTTCGCCGACACGGTGGCCGCCTACCACGGCGACACCCTCGGCGGACTGCTCGACTACTTTTCCCTGGCCCGCGAACACGAAGACGGGCTTAGCCCCGGGGAAGTGACGGTGCGCTCTGACCGAGTGCAGATCCTCACCGCCCACAAGGCCAAAGGACTGGAATGGGACGTCGTCGCCGTGCTGCACGCCGACGCCACCACCTACCGGGCGCAGGCCAGCACCTTCCTGACCAACGTCCACCGCCTGCCCGACGAGGACCTCTTAGAAGGCGCGGAGGAAGCCGTCGAGACTCGCCGGGACTTCGAAACCGCCGCCGAGGCCTACCTCCTCCGCGAGCGCGGCAGCGTCGCCGAAGAAAACGCCCGCTTGTTCTACGTGGCGATCACCCGCACCGAACGCGTGCTCATCGTCACCGCCACCGATGAGCCCTACGAACACTTCGCCCTGCTGGCCGCCGAAGCACCCGACGCCGTCGTCACCTGGGCCGCCCCGGAGGCCGATGCAGCAGGCGAAGAGGCGGAAGAAGCCGCCGAAGCACCCGCAGAAGAGGAGGCGCCGACCGCGCCGTTCCCCGACTTCACCGTCGACCCGGACACCGCCGCCGGCGCCGAACTGGTCCACCAGGCGCTGGAACAGCTGCCCCCGGCGCGCTCGGGCGAAACCCACGACTTCTGGGAACGCGAAGTCGACGCGCTCATCGAGGAACACCGCGCCCTGTCCGCCCCGGAGGTCGAAGTCGAGCTCCCCGGCGAACTCACCGCCACCGACCTGGTCTCCCTCAAAGCCGACCCGGTGCAATTCGCCCGCCGCCAACGCCGCCCCGTGCCCTTCAAACCGAACACCTACGCCAAGCGCGGCACCGCCTTCCACCAATGGCTCGAAGACCGCTTCGGAGCCACGGCGCTACTGGACGAGGAACAACTGCCCGGCATCGACGAAGAACCCGTCGACGCGCAACAACTCGAGGAACTCAAAGACGCCTTCCTGGAAAGCGAATGGGCCGAGCGCACCCCCGCCTACGTCGAGCAACCCTTCGAAGTACGCATCGGCGACGCCATCGTGCGCGGGCGCATGGACGCCATCTTCCGCCGCCCGGACGGCGCTTGGGTCATCGTGGACTGGAAAACCGGCCGCCCGCCCCAAGGCGCGGCACTGCGCACCGCAGAAATCCAGCTCGCCGTCTACCGGGAAGCCTGGAGCGCGCTTCTCGACGACGCGGACGCCACCGTCGACGCCGCCTTCCACTACGTCTCCACCGGATTCACCCTCGCCCCCACACGCCTGCCCGACGGCGAACAACTGCGCGAACTGCTTGAGTCCTCCACCACCGCGTCTGAGGCGGAGATCGAAGTCGAACACGACTAAACTCAGATGTCCGCCAGGCGACGGACACCCCGCCGCACGTGACCCGAGGAGACCGCATGCGCAAGCGCATCCGCGAACGCTTCACAAGCGACGTGGAATTGAGCGAACTGCCCAACCACGCGCTCGTCGGCGTGATCACCATCCCCACCTCGGCGGCGGCCAGCCCCTGGACGCTGATCACGCGGCGCCTCTTCTATGCGCTGCTGATCGTGCTGGGCGTGGCACTGCTGGCCTACGTGGACAAAGACGGCTACACCGAGGAACTGACCTTCATCGACGCGCTGTACTACGCGACGGTGTCGGTCTCCACCACCGGCTACGGCGACATCGCTCCTGTCACCCAGACGGCACGACTGATCAACACCCTCGTGATCACCCCCGCGCGACTGGCATTTTTGATCCTGCTCGTCGGCACCACCCTGAGCGTACTCACCGAAAATTCCCGTAAAACCCTGCAGATCCAGCAATGGAGGAGAAGCGTGCGCAACCACACCATCGTCGTCGGCTACGGCACCAAAGGCCGCTCCGCGGTGACCGCACTGCTGGCCGACGACATCCCCGCCTCTCAGATCGTCGTCATCGACCACAACGCCGCCTCCCTGAACAGAGCGGAACAACAAGGCCTGGTCACGGTCCACGGATCCGGCACCAAAGCCGACGTCCTCAAGATCGCCGGCGCCGGCCGCGCCCGCTCCATCGTGGTCGCCCCCGACACCGACGACACCGCAGTGCTGGTGACCCTGTCCGCCCGCGAGCTGGCCCCCGACGCCCTGATCGTCGCCAGCGTGCGGGAATCCGAAAACCAACACCTGCTCGAACAATCCGGCGCAGACTCCGTGGTGATCTCCTCCGAAACCGCCGGCCGGCTGCTCGGCCTGGCCACCGTCACCCCCACCGTCGTGGAGATGATGGAAGATCTGCTCAGCCCCGACGAAGGCTTCTCCATCGCGGAGCGCGCCGTCCGGGAGGACGAAGTGGGCGCCCAGCCGCGCCACCTGGCGGACCTGGTGCTCGGCGTGGTGCGCGCCGGGCGTCTGCACCGCATCGACTCGAAGGAAGCGGGCACCGTGGAACTGGGCGACCGGTTGCTCTACATCGGCCGCGGCCCCGGCGACCTGCCGGAGGTGAAGCGCCCATGACGACGGTCCTTCCCGTCGCCGCCGACGGCCACGTCATCGCCGCCCCGGACGGGCGCCCCGCCGTCGTGCCGTCCGGCTGGCTCGCCGACGCCGGGCGGGCCACGGTGCGCATCGACGCCGACCTCACCGCCGTCCGAGTCAGCGACCAGGAATTGGCGCGCGTGGCGGGGCAGGCGGGCGGCGAGATCGTCGACTGGCACCTATTCGCCGGGGACCGGGTCGTGGCCAAGGCGGTGGCGCTGCTGCGCAACCGCGACCGGGTGCGCTTCGA
>CALZCR010000187.1 GCA_945631445.1 uncultured Corynebacterium sp.
TGGTCACCGTCTCCCACCCCGCGGGGGCGTAACCGCAACCGAACTCGTAGATGTGCTCGCGGGAGAACCCGCGCTGCAACAAGACATCGCGGGCCGGGGCGGCCTCCGGGGTCTCCAACTGCTCGCGGTAGAACTCATGCGCCGCCTTATTGGCCGCGATCAACCGCTGCCGGGTGCCCGGCTTTTCCTTCCGCGCGCCCGTCGACCCGCCCTGATAACGGATGGTGTAGCCGATCTTCTGGGCCACGGACTCCACCGCCTCCGGGAACGACAGCTGCTCCATCTCCATCAGGAAGCTGAAGACGTCGCCGCCCTTGCCGGTGGAAAAACAGTGGTAGTAGCCCCGCGCCGGACGCACGTGGAAAGAAGGGGTGCGCTCGTCCTTAAACGGGCTGAGCCCTTTCATCGAGTCAGAGCCGGCCGGTTTGAGCTGCACGTATTCGCCGACGATCTCATCGATCGGGGCGCGCTCACGGATGGCTTCGATGTCGCTCTCCGGAATTCGTCCCTGTGCCATACCTTCGTAGCTTACCGGGGCAGGCAAACCGCGCCGGGGCCCCCTTCCCCACCCCATTAACTTAGAGTTTATACAGTTTTATTAGCCAGCCCCCAGGGTGCCACAATGAGCGCATGGCTCATCAGGCCCCGCAGAAAAAGACCGTCCTCGGGACAATCGGCGCAGCGTTGCTGGTTGTCGTCGGCGGGTATTTCGGCGTGGACCTGCTCAACGATGAGCAAGCCCCCGCCGGGTCGACCGTCTCTGGCCTGCCGGCCTGCGAGATGGGCTCACTTCCCGACGAGGCCGAGGAAACCGCCGCCGACATCGTCGCGGGCGGCCCTTTCGAGTATCCGGACAACGACGGCACCCGCTTCGGCAACTACGAAGGCGAACTGCCCGACCAAGAGCTCGGCTACTACCGGGAATACACGGTGGACACCCCGGGCCTCGACCACCGCGGCGCCCGCCGCATCGTCACCGGCGGCGGCACAGACGCCGATCCGGATATCTGGTACTACACCCCCGACCATTACGAATCGTTCTGCGAGATCCCCGATGCCTCTTAGAGACAACCCGATTCTCATCAACCACCGCCTGCGCTGCCGCCAGGACTTCTTCGACGCGCTGACCGCGATCAGCTACCGCGACTGCGTCAGCCCGCGTCCCGCGCCCACCAACCTCGACGGGATGGCGGACCTGCTCCGCGAGGCCCGCGCCGGCAAGATCATCGCCTCCGACTGGGGGCTTGACGACGCCGACACCTCCCGCATCAGCGACGTCCTCGACGACTTGGGCATCACCCTGTGCCGGTGAGCGGCCCTTAACCCATGAAGCCGGCCAGACCGGCGGAGCGCTTCGCGATGCGCTCCAGACGCGCCTCGGTCATCGAGGCGATCTGGTCGATGACCACCCGTTGACGCTGCGCGTGCGTCTCCGCCTCCTCGTACCATTGCCGGTACATCGGGTCCAGGGTGCCCGGCGCGCCCGCCAGCAGATAGTCGTGGACCCGGTAGATGCGTTCGCGTTGGCGTTCTTGGCGTTGCTGGTGCACGGGTTTGTCCATGACATACAGCACCGCGACGGTTTTGAGCAGGGTGACTTCCGCTTGGGCGTGGTCGGGGACGATCAAGCGGCCGTGTTGGCGGCCCACCGGGCGCTCGGCCGCTTCGGCGGTGGCGGTGACGGCGGCGCCGACGTAGCGGCCGACCAGTTCGGAGGTCATGCGTTTGAGGTCGACGTAGCCGCGCAGGGAGTGGTTGAAGTCGGCGGCGGCGCCGATGACGTCGAGTTGGCGCAGTCGGTCGGCGGCCGCCAGCAGGGCGTCGGGGGTGCCGCCGAAGGCTTGGGAGCCTTTCTCGGCCAGGGAGGCCAGTTCCACCAGGTCCCACAGCACGGTGAAGGACATGCGGCCGGAGACGACGGCGTCTTCGACGTCGTGCACGGAGTAGGCGATGTCGTCGGACCAGTCCATCACCTGGGCTTCCATGGGCGGCAAGTCGTCGTCGTGGCCCTCGCGCAGCCAGGCGAGCACGTCGGCCTCGGAGTCGTAGGCGCTGTATTTGCGGTTGTGGGTGCCGTCCGGGTTGGTGCGGGTGCGCGGGTACTTGCAGGAGGCGTCCAGCACGGCGCGGGTGAGGTTGAGTCCGACGCTGCGGCCGTTATCGTCCAGGGTCTTGGGTTCGAGTTTGGACAGGATGCGCAGGTTTTGGGCGTTGCCTTCAAAGCCGCCGCAGTCGACGGCCAGCTCGTTGAGGGCGCGTTCGCCGTTGTGTCCGTAGGGCGGGTGGCCGATGTCGTGGGTTAAGCCGGCGACTTCGCACAGGTCGGGGTCCAGGCCCAGTTCGGAGCCGATGCCGCGGGCGATTTGGGCGACTTCCAGCGAGTGCGTCAGCCGGGTGCGCGGGGTGTCGCCGTCGCGGGGCCCGACGACTTGGGTTTTGTCTGCCAGCCGACGCAGCGCCGCCGAGTGCTGCACGCGGGCTCGGTCGCGGTCGAAGTCGCTGCGATGGTCGGGTTCGGCGTCGAGGAACTGGCTGCCTTTCGCGCCTTCCCCGAAGATGCGGGCAGTGTCGTGGGCGGTGTAGGTGTACGGGCTCATCGTTTAGGCGTCGGTGTCTTCCAGCTGTTCGAATCGATCCCGGCGCGAGGGTTTAAGCAGCAGTTGTAGTCTGCGCAGTGTGGTCTCCAGCATATCCGCGGCCGCCGGCCCCGCCAGGCGGGAGACGTCCAGGACGAAGAGTCCGCCGGATTCGTGCACCACGGATTCCCACCAGGAGCGGTCCGGAAATTGCGAGGGGCAGTACGGGGTGGGCGAGGCGGTGGCGTCGATGCCGACGGAGCGGGCGATTTTTTCTGCGCGCAGGCAGTGGTTGGGGTCGGTGATCACCACACAGCGGCCCACCTCGCTGCGATCGGCGAGTTCCTGGAAGGAGTCTTTGGTGCTGGAGCCGACGGGCACGGCGTTGATGCGGGCGGTGACGCCGG
Source organism: uncultured Corynebacterium sp. (assembly GCA_945631445.1). GTDB lineage: Bacteria > Actinomycetota > Actinomycetes > Mycobacteriales > Mycobacteriaceae > Corynebacterium. The sequence continues at coordinate 2,984 of CALZCR010000187.1, forward strand.
CGTCGCGCAGGTACTTCTCGGCGGACTGGGCCTCGGTGTAGCGGTCCCCGGGCAGTTTGCCGCCCAGCGGGTGCAGCACCACCTCGGGAAAGCGGGCGGCGACGTCGACGGCGTGGTCCAGGCGGCCGCGCAGCTGCGCGGAGGGGCGGCCGTCATACTGCGCGGTGCCCAAGATGGCGGCCGAGTCGACCTCGTCCGGGGTGTGGCGGGAGCGGCGGGCGGAGTGCCACAAAATCCGGGCGGGCCAGCTGGCCGCGGCGAGCGGGAGGACGGTGAGCAGGGCTGCGGCCCAGCGGCGGAATGGTGTGTTCATGCTCTCCCCAGTATGACAGGTTTCTGACGATACCCCGTAGACAGGGTTCTCACAGTAGTGTGCTATGCATGCCTTTATCCCGTGTGCGCTCGGCGTTTCCGAGAATCGTGTCTTCTTTGGCCGCCATGGCGCTGCTCTGCCTGACTCCGGCCGCCGTCGCCCATGCGGCTCCGGCGGCCCCCGCCGCGGCCCAGCAGGTGCTCCAGGCGCAGGCCCCTGCGGGGGAGAACTCCCTGCCGCCCAGCCAGCTGCCCACCCGGGTGACGGACGCTTCCGGTGTGCTGACTCCGGAGCAGAACGCGCAGCTGGACGCCGCTCTACAGCAGTTTTTGACGGATCACCAGAAGTCGATCTTCCTGGTCTACTTCCCGTCTTTCGGCGACTACACGCCGATGGAGTGGGCCGAAGCCTCGGCCGCCGCCAACGGCGGGGGCAATACGCTGGTCTTGGCGGTGGCCACCCAGGACCGCCAATACGGCCTGGCCGCGGACACCTCTGCCGGGTATTGGGCTGAGTGGGAGCTCGACGACGTCGAGGACGCCATCTTCCAGTCACTGGTGGACTCCGACTGGGCGGGCGTGGGGTTCGCGGCAGTCGAGGATGCGACTGCGTCAGCCCGGGTGAACGAGGCCGTGGACGATGTGGTGGGCGGTATCGCCAGCTTCTTCGGTCTGGGCGACGATTCTGAACCGGAACCACCAGCTGAGGCGGAACCGCAGGAGGTGGAGGAGGTGGAGGAGACCGCTGCCGCCGTCCCTGAAGAGGGCCCGTCCTATGTCACGGACCTCTCCGGAGTGCTGGATCCAGCTCAGGCAGCTGAGATGGAAGACAGGGCCGAGCAGCTCGCGGAGGAAACCGACAGAAATCTCTTCGTGGTCTACGTGCCCACCGCGGAACATGACCTCAGCGAATGGTCCGCCCAGGTCTCCGATCAGGGGGACGAGGCCACACTGACGGCCATGTTTTTCACCGATGACATGACGCATAGCGTCGGCCCGCTCCTGGAAACCGGCTACTGGGATCAGGAGCAGATCGATTCCCTCCAGGAAGCCACCCGCACCGGCCGAGAAGAGTCCGGGTGGGCGGGCGGCGGGTTCGCAGCGATCGAGGCGGCCTTCTCCACTGACATCTCCCCGGCAGACGTCGAC
>CALZCR010000188.1 GCA_945631445.1 uncultured Corynebacterium sp.
AGAAGAAACGGCGGTAGGAGATGACGCCGTCGCGCCAGTACATGAGCTTGTAGTTTTGTTGGCGGTAGACCTCGACGGGGTCGTCGTCGAGCCCGTCGCAGGTGCCGGCGGTGACGGGGTAGTAATTGTCGTAGTAGGCGAGGACGATTTCGTCGACGTCCTCGTCGTGGCGTAGTTCGAGTTTGTCCTCGTCGTCGGGTTCGCCGAAGACGGGGATGCCGAGTTTGCCGCCGGCGCCGTTGTCTTCGTGCCAGTCGATGTCGAAGTAGCTTTCGTATTCTGATTCTTGCCCGTTTTTCAGGACGTCCCACCACCATTTGTTGAGCTTGGGCACGGCCACGCTCATGTGGTTGGGAACGATGTCGACGATCAGGCCGAGGCCGGCTTCGTGCGCGGCGGTGGCCAGGGCGCGGAAGCCCTCGATGCCGCCGAGCTCCGGGTTGACCTCGGTGGGGTCGATGACGTCGTAGCCGTGGTTGGAGTCGGGGATCGCCGTCAGGATGGGGGAGAGGTACAGGTGGCTGACGCCGAGGTCGCGCAGGTAAGGGACCAGCTCGGCGGCTTTGTCGAAGCCGAAGGCCCGGCCACCGGGGTCCGCCTTCGGGCCGCGGAGCTGTAGGCGGTAGGTGGCGGTGATGGGGCGACGCATAAAGAATCCTCCGGGTGAGTCAACGAGCACTTTTCCACCCCACCCTATTGAATTTGTCGTTTTGGAGGCCGATAAAAGGCGACCACCAGTAAATATTTATCTTTTCTAATGGGCTTCGGCAGGAAATCCCCGCTGCCAGACCAGGGGCCGCGGTGACAGCCAGGATCGCCGCTCCGCGGGTGAGTCGGGTGGGGGAGGAAGGTCGGGGAAAGCGAGCAGGGTGTGGTTGTCCGGCAGGAGATAGACCGGTTGCGGGGTCGACAGCAGAGCGCTGAGGTGTTCGTTGAGCAGACGAAACGGGCGCGGGTGGGCCAGCCAGCCGGAGGCGGGCGCCGCATCCGTGCGCACCTGCAGTCCACCGCCGTGGACGGGGCGGGTCCAGAAGCGGGTGCCGTGGATGGTTTGCGCGGCGGCGATCAGCTGCTGCGCCGCCTCATCCCACGCCTGCCGGACGCCCAGGCCGTGGCGGGCCAAGGAGTCTTCGCTTTGTGCGCGGTCGTCGCTTTCCATGACGGCACTCAGCGTGGCCGACAAAGCGATGGTCGCGATGCGCTCGGAACGTTTCAGGTGCTCCCGCCGACGCACGGCGGGCAATAGCGCAGGAAGCGGTGGGTAATCGGGGCGGGGCGGGACAGTCAGCGTGGCGGTCATACGGGGCGGATCCTTCCTCGGGTCGTCGATGCGGTCTCACTTGCTTAGACTGCGCGGCGCCGTCGCCCGGTTCCGCGGACTCCCCAAAGACGGGTCACAGGGCGCGGAGATGAGTTTCACCTCCGCGCCCTGTGGGTCGCGTCATCACGTGCGGTCGGGCGGTCAGCCGATGGGTTGGCCGACCGCCGGCTGCTTCTGCTCAGGCTGGGTTAGAACGGGGGTTGTTCGCTGAGCCCCAGGGCGTCGTAGAGCTTCTCCGCCGACCAGATCTGGATGCCCTGGCCTTTCTCGTTGAGCTCCTCCGCGCGCTTTTCCTTGCTTGTTTTCGTCGCCCACGTGCCGGCGACCAGGACCGTCGTCTTCTTCGTCACGTTTTTACCCACCTGTCCGCCGTGCTCGGCGATGCCCGTCCAGAGACGCCCTTTGTCGTAGGGGGCGAAATCGCCGGTCAGGGTGACGTGTTGTCCGTGCAACGGATGATCCGGGTCGGCGGCGGCGTTGGGCTCGGGGATCTCGTCCGGAGTCGCGACCGACTGCCACGGCGCCGGGCCGCGGCGACGACCGCCCCCGGACTCGGTGCTGACCTGCTCTTCCGTCACTGTGACCTCGTCGGCCGCGGCCTTCGTGCGGTCCGGGTCGCGGAAGTCGGTCCCGGCTCCGCCGACCACCGTCGCGGAGCTCGCCCCCGCGGCCTGGAGGCTACGGGCGGCGCCGGAGCGGTCGCGCAGCACCGGGATGATTTTCTCGGCGTTGATCTCGCCGAGGGTGAAACCGCAGGAATGCAAAAATTCCATCAGTGTGCCGGAAAAACCGTGCGTGCGGGCCAGCGCGACGGTGATCTCGCCGCAGGCGCGGGCGTCGGCCAAGGCGTCGTGGTGGGAGGTCAAGTCCACCCCGAAGTGCTCGGCGACGGTGGGTAGCTTGTTGTTGGCCACCGCCAGTTTGCTGTGCCGCGCCAACGTCAACGAACAGCCGAAGTCCGCGGGGGCGATCTCCACGCCGGAGGCGACGGCGGCGCGGCGCAGCGCGGTGGCGTCGAACTGGGCGTTGTGGGCGACGAACGGCAACCCGGCCAAAAAGTCGACGACGTCCGCCATGATCTCGCCGATGCGGGGGTACTCGGCCACGTCGTCGGCGGTGATGCCGTGGACGTCGATGTTGGCGGGGGAGAAGTCGTCCAGGCCGGCCGGCGGACGGCACAGCCAGGACGCGGAATCAGCCTCCACGCCGTCGATGTAGCGCACCACGCCGACCTGGCAGATCGAGCCGAAATCCGAGTTGGCGGTCTCCACGTCGAGCGCCACGAAGTTCAGCCCCGGAATGCCGGCCTCGGACGGGTCGTCGCCGCGCAGCGCCGCTTCGACGTCGGCGACGAAGCGGCGCAAGCTCTCTTCCTGGTTGGGGGAAAACCGCACCCGGACCTCCGGGCCGGCCAGCTCCACCCACCCGGGTTCGTAACGGGTCGGGGAGTGGGCGTTCAGGCCGGTGATGTCGGCCACCCGCACGGACTCGACCGCGCCGGCGGTGACGTCTTCCCCCTCGACGACGTGCCCGTGCAGGGCGGCCGACAGGCCGGACCGGTGAATGGTCACGGCCGTGTCGGACACGGCCAGGGTTGCTCCGTGAGCGGCGATCACTTCAGCCTCAACTTTCCTCGCGTGGTGGGCCGCGCTACGGCCCGTGGAACCACCTCAGTCTACTGCTGCGGCTCGTCCTCCCCGTCATCCTCTCCGTTCTGCCCGAGATCGGCGTTGCCCTGGTAACCCAGGCCCGGAGTCAGTTCCGTCTGACGTTCGACCTCCATGGGCTCCGAGTGTTCGTCCTCCTCGTCCTCCTCGGGGACCTCGGCCTGCGTCCGCTCGGCGCCACCGGTGTCGATCTTGTTGTCCTTGTGGGACTCCTCGACCAACTTGACGCTCTCGCCCTCGTCCTCGTCGTCGTAGACGGGTTTCTCAATCTGCTTGAGCACCGCGGTGGAGCGGGCGTGGACCGTCAGCGTGCCCTCCGCCTCGATGACCGCGGATTCCTCCGGATAGCCGGAGGCCTCGGTGGTGTCGACGACCAGCTGCCACTTCGCGCCCAGGAAACGGGGCGGGAGGGTGAACTCGATGTCTTCGTGGTGGGCGTTGAACATCAGGATGAACGAGTCGTCCGTGATCGGCTGCCCGCGGCGGTCCGGCTCGGTGATGGCGTCGCCGTTGAGGTAGACCATCAGGGCCTTGCCGAAAGCGAAATCCCAGTCGTCCTGGGTCATCAACGTGCCTTCGGGGACGAGCCACGCGATGTCGCGGTCGCGCACGTCGGAGCCCAGCGGGCCGCCAGCCAGGAAACGGCGGCGGCGGAAAACCGGGTGACGGCGGCGGATGTCGATCAGGCGCCGGGTGAACTCGTGCAGCGACGCGTTTTCCTCGAGCTGCTTCCAATCCATCCACGCCAGTTCGTTGTCCTGGCAGTAGACGTTGTTGTTGCCGTTTTGCGTGCGCCCCAACTCGTCGCCGTGGCTGAGCATCGGGGTGCCCAGCGACAACAGCAGCGTGGTCAGGAAGTTGCGGCGTTGCCGGCCACGCAGCGCCAGAATCTCCGGGTCGTCGGTCGGTCCTTCCACCCCGTGGTTCCAGGAACGGTTGAAGGACTCGCCGTCGTTGTTGTCCTCGCCGTTGGCCATGTTGTGTTTCTCGTTGTAACTGACCAGGTCATTGAGGGTAAAACCGTCGTGGGCGGTGATGAAGTTGATGGAGGCGGTGGGGCGACGGTCGTTGTTGGCGTACAAGTCCGAGGAACCCGTCAGCCGCGAAGCGAACTCGCCGAGGGTCGACGGCTCGCCGCGCCAGAAATCGCGGACGGTGTCGCGGTACTTGCCGTTCCACTCCGTCCACAGGGGCGGGAAGTTGCCCACCTGGTAGCCGTTGTGCCCGACGTCCCACGGCTCAGCGATCAGCTTGACCTGGGACACGACCGGATCCTGCTGCACCAGGTCGAAGAAAGTGGCCAACCGGTCGACGTCGTTGAACTCGCGCGCCAGGGTGGAGGCCAGGTCGAAGCGGAAACCGTCGACGCGCATCTCGGTGACCCAGTAACGCAGCGAATCCATGATCAGCTGCAAAGAATGCGGATCGCGCACGTTCAGGGAGTTTCCGGTGCCG
>CALZCR010000189.1 GCA_945631445.1 uncultured Corynebacterium sp.
GCGGCAGGTTCATGGTCGGGCCGAGCATGTTGCTCAGCGTCGGCGACGCGCCGACGCCGACCTCGACGAAACGGTCCACGCCCAGGCCCGTCAGCAGGAGGTCCTGGGTCTCGATCCAGCGGACCGGGGAGGCGAATTGCCAGGCCAGCAGCTCGATGAGCAGGGTGCGCGCCAGGGCTGTCTCATCTTCGGCGGCGGCCGCGAAGTCGTCGAGAAGCGCCGTGATGTACGGCGAGTCGACGACCTCGGCGATGGAGCGCACGAAGTCCTCGGTCAGCTCGAAGGGCCGCGCCACCAGGTTCGGAATGTAGCGGTCGACGAGTACCTCGGCGTCGACCTCGTCCGGGATGAGCTCGTCGAGGTGGGCGCGGAAGTCGTCGACGCCGCCGAGCAGCTGCGAGGAGTGGAAGGGCACGTCGATGCCCGGGATCATGACCAAGGCCTTGTTGCCCGGGCCGCGGGACTCCGCGTCGGCGGCCAAGGCCTGCAACCCGGACAGGGTGCCGGCGACGGCGTACTGGCGGCCGTCGATGTTGTAGTTGACGATCTCGAGGAACTCGCCCGTGCGACGGGCCATTTGCGCCACGTAGTCCTGCACGTCCGTGCCGGACAGACCCATTTTGTAGGGGCGCAGGGCGGCCAGGGCGTAGTCGGAGACGCCCGCGTCGTTGCGCGGGACGAGGTGGTGCATGGTCAGGCCGCGGCGGTAGACGATCTCCACCACGCCCTCCAGCGAGAGCACCTGGGCGTAGGCGGCCAGAGCGTTGTATTCGCCGACGGAGTGGCCGGCGAAGTAGGCCCGGTCGTTGAGCACGCCGGCCTCCTTCATCTCCGCGATCTGCGCGCAGCCCAGGGTCGCCATGGCCACCTGGGTGAACTGTGTCAGGTAGAGCACGCCGTCGGGGTGCTGGTAGCGGCAACCGCCGACGACGACCTCGGCGGGGTTGTTCTGGACGATCTCCAGGATGGAAAAGCCCAGCTTGGCGCGGGTATGCCGGTCAGCGCGGTCCCACACTTCCTTGGCGGCCGGGCTGGCCGCGCGCTGGGCCATGCCCATGCCCGGGGACTGGATGCCCTGGCCGGGGAAGCCGTAGAAGGTGCTCGCCTCGGCCATCACGGCGGTGGCGGTCAGCACGGTCTCGCCGTCGACGGTGGCGGTCACGGAGCGGACTTCGCCGCGGCCCAGGCGGGCGTCCACCCCGGTGCGCTCGACGACGTAGTCGACCTGCGAGCCCGGCAGCACCGGGGCGAGCATGGTGGCGGTGTACTCCACGACCTGGCCGGCGCCGTCGGAGGCCGCGACGATCTCACCGAGGGCGGAGGTCCACATGCCGTGGACGATCACGCCGTCGCTCAACCCGGCCATACGCGCCGCGGCGTCGGCGACGTGGATCGGGTTGCGGTCGCCGGTGACGATGGCGAAGGGGCGCATGCTCGCCGGGGCGGTGACGCTGGCCTGCGCGCGGAAAGAGCGCGCGGTGTCGACGATCGTGTCCGCGGCGGTCGGCGCGGGCGCCGGGGCGTCGCCGCGGCGGCCCTGGATGGCGAAGCGCTCGGTGAGGGTGGCCAGGCCGGCGATCTCGGCGGTGATCTCCACGACGCGGCCGACGATGGTGTCGGTCACGGCGTCGACGCGGGCGGTGATCGCCAGTTCGGCCTCGGTCGGCAGCGGGGCGTGCAGCTCGATGCGGTGCTCGAGGTGAACCAGGTTGAGCATGCCTTCGACGACCTTGGCGCCGTCGGTGCCGGGGATCTCGGCGTCGGCGATGGCCGCGAAGATGGCGGGCCAGGCCTTGCCCACCAGCACATCCGGAGCGGTGCCCACGGCGGCGCTGTCCGCCGGCAGGTAACCGGCGGTGACGGTGTCGTAGTCGGCGAGGTCCGCGGCGCTCACAGTGACGGAGTGCGTCGCCACGCCGTCGACGACCTGCGGCAGCTCTCCCCCGGCGGCCAGGCGGGTCAGCTCCGTGGTGGCGGCCTCGGCGTCGGCGCGCGCGACGATCGGGACGGCGCCGGCGGGGGCGTCGGCGGCGAGGGACAGACGGATCTGCAGGTCGTGGGCCTTATTGCCCGGCAGCGAACCGGTCAGCGGGACCGTGAGCACGACGTTGGTCTCGTCTTCCTGGACCAAACTCGCACCCGTCGGCAGCTGCGCGGAGCGGCCGTCACCGGCCAACTCCCACTCCTCGCCCAAGGCGGTGACCGGCGAATTCTGCTGGCGCCCGGCCCACTCGACGGCCGGGGCGGCGAGCACCCGCTCGACCAGCCCCGGCGCGGGGATTTCCTCGGCGCCGGCGTCAGTCGCGGCGGCGACGGCGGCCGCGTTGAAGCGCTCCATCAACTCGGCGATGGGCTCGTTGGCGCGCTCGATGCCTGCGACGGCCTCCGGGCCCGGGATGATGCACACGGCGTCGGCGTTCGCGCCGTAGCGCTCGTCGTGGGCCTGCCAGAAGGTGTCGGCGCGGAACCAGCGGCGCACTTCGGCGTCGATGACGGGGACGAAGGGCACGGGCTTGCCCTTGCTGCGACAGTGGCGCAGGAACCAGGCGGCGTCGGCGGGCTCGAGGACTTCATCCAGGTCGGGGTAGATCTCGCCGAGCGTGTCGACGGCCAACTGCGGGTCATCGCCCAGCTCGAGGTCCAGGACCGGAGTGAAGGGACCGTGGTCGATCTCCGTGAGGCGGGCCTCGGCGCGCTCAAGCATGCCCACGAAACGAGCGTGCCAGGTGACGTCGAGCCAACCGCGATGATCCGGGCCAGCGAGTTCGAGGTAGCGCTCGAGCCAGGCGCGGTAGGTCATGGTCTCGAGATCGCCGTAGTAGGGCTTGCAGGTCTTGTTCAGCGCTTGGACGATCTCGTCGCGACGGGCGGCCACGGCCTCGGCGTCGCCGGCGACCTCGTCGACCAGGCGCCCGGCGCGGGCAAAGGAGTTGTCGATCTCGTGCAGGTCCGCGCCCAGCGAGCTCAACCCGGAGGCGATGTCGGCCTCCGCGGTGCTGGCCCCGATCCACTTGTCGGTGCCCTTGGCCTCAGCCAGCGCCTGCTTGACGGACTCGGTGGCGGTGGCCTCCTTCGCCGCCATGGCGGTGGTGCCGATCATGATCGCGTCGACCGGCATCGCCGGCAGACCGTACTTCTCGGCCCAGGAGCCGGTGAGGTACTCCGCGGCCCGTTCCGGGGTGCCGACGCCGCCGCCGACGGCGAGCACCGCGTTGTCGCGGGCCCGGATCTCGTCGTAGGTGGCGATCAGCTGCTCGTCGAGAGACTCCCACGAGTGATGCCCGCCGGCCTTGCCGCCTTCGACCTGGAGGATCACGGGCGTGTCCACGGCGTCGGCGATGCGCAGCACGCGGCGGATCTGCTTGATCGCGCCGGGTTTGAAGGAGATGTGGGGGAAGCCGCCGGCACGCAGGTCGGCGATGAGCTGGGTGGCCTCCTCCGGGTCGGGGGCGCCGGCGGAGACGGTGACGCCGTCGAAGGGGGCGCCGTTGGCGCGCGCCTTGGGCACCCATTTGCCCGTGGAGATGTGCTTGCCCCAGGCGCTGGGGTCCAGGAACATGGTGTTGAACTGCACGGCCACGCCGGGTTCCAGCAGCTCGGTGAGGCGGGCGAGGTTGTCGTGGAAGATGGCTTCGGTGACCTGGCCACCGCCGGCGAGCTCGGACCAGTGGCCGGCGTTGGCGGCCGCGGCGACGATCTCCGGGTCGACGGTGGTCGGGGTCATGCCGGCCAGCAGCATCGGGCTGCGTCCGGTGACCCGGGTGAACTTGGTCACCAGCCGCTTGTCGCCGTCGTGCGTGACGACGCGCGGGGCGTACTGCGCGTACGGGGTCGGGCGGGCGGGGGCCAGGCCGGCGTCGAAAAGCTGCGCCTGCCCGTCGGAGGAGGCCACCGCCAAGACGCCGACGCCGCGGCCGCGCACGGCGCGTTCGGTCAGCGCGACCACGCCGTCGGCCGGGCCCAGATCCAGGATCCACTGCGCGCCGGCGTCCGTCAGGCGGGTGATCTCTGCGGGCCAGTCGACGAAGGTCGTGAGCACGGCCTGGGCCGCCTTCTTGGCCAGGTCGGCGTCGAGGCCGCAGTCCTGGGCCCAAGCCACGACCTGCTCGACCGCCGGCGCCAGCGCCGGGTGGTGGAAACCGATCTGCACGTCGAGCGGGTTGACGCGCAGGCTCGGGGCGGCGCCGCCGCGGCGCTTGGCTTCGATGGCCTTCGCCGTCTTGGCGGCGGCGGCCTCCAGCGCGGCGACGACCCGCTCATTGTCGGCCGGCGCGCCGACCAGCACGACGTGCTCGCGGCCGTTGAGCAGGCCGACCACGCATTCGTCGGTCAGCCCGGCCGCGGCGATGGCCTCTTCGACCCGCTCCCGGGACGCACCCGCGAGGGAGACCATCGGGGAAGACTCCCCTGCCCGCACCAACCCGGCGG
>CALZCR010000190.1 GCA_945631445.1 uncultured Corynebacterium sp.
CCACCAGGGAGTAGGCGGCGACCTTGGCGTGTTCGATGGCGTTGTTGACGCTTTCCAGGCGGATGTATTCGTCTTCCGGGGAGTCGGGGATGGGGTTCGGCTGGTAGGCGACGTCGCCCACGGCCACGGTCACCCCGTCGGAAGCCAGCGCGTGGCGGTCGACGACGATGCCGTTGTCGACGTCCAGCCCCATCTGCTCCGCCAGTTCGGTGTTGGGGATCACGCCGATACCGATCAACACCAGCTGGGCGGGCAGTTCGGTGCCGTCGTCAAGCACGGCGCCGGTGACCCGGCCGTTCTCGCCGACGAACTCCTCGACGCCGGCGTCCAGCCGGATGTCGATGCCGCTGGCTCGGTGGGCCTGCAGGAAGTAGTCCGCGGTCTCTTCGCCCACGGCCCGGCCCACCAGACGGGGGCCGCGCTCAATCACCGTGGTCTTGATGCCCAGGGCCTCCAGCGAACAAGCGGCCTCTAAGCCGATGAAACCGCCGCCGACGACGATCGCCTCGCGCACCTCGCCCAACGACGCCTTCAGCTCGAGCGCGTCATCTGCGTTGCGGAGATAGAGCACGCCCCCGAGATCCGCGCCGGGCGCCTCCATCTTCCGGGCCCGGGCGCCGACGGCCAGGGCGAGCCGGTCGAAAGCGATGGTGCGGCCGTCGGCGGCGGTGGCGACGCCGGAACCGTCGGCGCGCTTGTCCACGGACTCGACGCGCACTCCCTTGAGCAACGTGATGTCGTGCTCGTCCCAGTACTCGTTGGAACGAAAGATCAGCCGCTCCTTGTCGTAGGTGCCCTGCAGGAACTCCTTCGACAGGGCGGGGCGCTGGTACGGGCGGTGGTCTTCGTCGCTGGCCAAGGTGATGTGGCCGTCGAAGCCGAGGGCGCGCAACGAGATGGCGAGCTGCACGCCGGCCTGGCTGGCGCCGACGATCAACAATCCGGTGCGGGTGGGCGAGGTGGTCATGGTGGCTCCTGACTCCTTAAAGAGAGGACGAAGGGTTAAACCTGGGTTTCCGGGGTGGTCACCTTCAGGTCCATGCCTTCGGTGATCGGGATCTGGCAGGACAGGCGGGAGTTGTCTTCCCGGTCGACGGCGGCGCCGTAGAGCATTTCGTCCTCCATCTCATCCATCTCCGGGAGCTGGTCCAGCTGGCTTTCGTCGACGAAGACGTGGCAGGTGGCGCACGAGAGGGAGCCGCCGCATTCGGCGACGATGCCGGGCACGCCGTTGCGCACGGCGGTCTCCATCACGGAGTAGCCCGGGTTGGCGTCGATGGGGCGGGATTCGCCGGAAGCGTCGAGGTAGGTCACGGTGGACATGGTGTTTCTCCTTCTGAAAATTCGGTGTGTGAAGTAGGCGGTTAGATGAACTGTCGGCCGCCGTCGACGATGAGGGTTTGACCGGTGACGTAACCGGCGTCGGGGGAGGCGAGGAACAACGCCGCGCCGACGATGTCGCCGGGCTGGCTGGCGCGCTTGATCGAGCCGCGGTCCACCCCGTAGGTGGCGGCGTCGTCCATGAGATTGAGGCTGGCCTCGGTCAGCGTGAACCCGGGGGCCACCGCGTTGACGGTGATGCCGCGGGCACCGAGCTCCTTGGCCATCACCCTGGTCAAGGCGATCACCCCGCCCTTGGAGGCGACGTAGTGCGCCCACTGCGCGGAACCGGAGTGCACGGTCGCCGACGAGAGGTTGACGATCCGGGCGTTTTCCCGCAGGTGCGGGCTCAGCGCCCGGACCATCAGCCACGGGCCTTTGAGGTTGACGCCCATCACCAGGTCCCATTCCGCCGGATCGATCTCCTCCAGCGGGGAGCGGGTGACGCCGGCGTAGACCGCCGCGTTGTTGACCAAGACGTCCACGCCCCCGCCGCCGAACTCCGCGGCCTGGGCGGCGAGCGCCTCGGTGGAGGCGACGTCGGTGACGTCGACCTGCATCGCCAGGGCACGCGCGCCCTTGGCTTCCAGCAGGGCCGCGGTCTCCTCGGCTCCGCTGAGGTTGAGGTCGGCGACGACCACGTCGTCCCCGCGGTCGGCGAAGCCTTCCGCGAAGGCCCGGCCCAGGCCCCCGGCGGCGCCGGTGACGACCACGGTGCGCGGCTGCTTAGACATGGGCGGGCTCCGTCGCCTGCTCGTGGGAGTGCGCGCCGGGTCCGGCGGCTTGGGGCGCGGCGCCTTCTCCGTCCAGGATGGTCACCTTGCCGGTGTCGCCGTCGACGCGCAGGAGCTGCCCGTCGGTGATCGTGGTGGTGGCGTTGCCGGTGCCGGTCACCGCCGGCAGCGCGTATTCGCGGCAGACGATGGCGGCGTGGCTCATCATGCCGCCGATGTCGGTGACGGCGGCCTTGATTTTGCCGAAGACCGGGCCCCAGCTCGGGGCGGTGACCGGGGCGACGAGGATGTCGCCGTCTTCGATCTCGGAGAGCTGGTCGGAGTCCATGATCAGACGCGCCCGTCCCTCGACGACGCCGGAGGAGGCGGCCATGCCCTTGAGCACGCCCTCGGAACCTTCCTCGCCGACGCCGAGCCAGGACTCGACCTGCTCGGTGGTGATCCCCCAGAGCATGCGGGTGAAGGGCTCGGTGATCGCCTCCGGCGGGGTGTTCAGCGCCGGCTGCGGGCGGGCGGTCTTGAGCGCCTCGACGATCTGCTTGCGCTCGGCGATGATCTCCGGCCAGTAGACCTGGCCGATCGGGCCGCCCGGGGCGCCGACGCCGTGGGCGGTGACGACGTCGAAGATCGCGTCGCGGACTTCGTTGCGGTTGAGGTAGAGCAGGTCGTCCGCGTTTTCCCACATGCCGTAGGACTGCAGGGTGCGGCTCAGCTCGCGGACCTTGCGCCAGAAGATGCCCATGGTCCAGTGCTCGATGTAGAAGTTGTGGTTTTCCACGTAGGGGTACGCGGTGGCGGACAACGAGCGCTTGGCGTCGAAGATCGCCTGCTCCTCACCGTCGAGAAGGTCTCGGTATTCCTCGACGATGCGGTCTTTTTCCGCGACGAGCTCCTCGGTGGGGCGCTTGATGGTCTGGCCTTCGTCGATGCGGCGGACGTAGTCGGCGATGAAGCCGAGCGGGATCTCCAAGTGGTCGATCCAGTACTTGTCGTGGCCGTAGAAGCCGTTGCCGGTGGTGAAGTTGAACCACGGGTCCTGGGCCTGCTCCCAGCGGGCGATCCACCGCGCGCCGCCGTCTGCCGCGGCGATCGTCGCGAGGGTCCCCTCCGCGTCGTCGGTGTCGCCGAATTTGTCCTGCAGCTCGAGCTCGACGGCCAGCAGGGCGAGTTCCTTGAGCTCGTCGTCCGGGCGGAAGAGCTCCATGTCCACGCCCTGGACCATCTGGGCGATGGACTGGTCGGGAATGTCCGGGAACACTTCCTTGCAGTAGTTGAAAAAGTCCAGGTAGGCGATGTAGCCGAGGTTGAGGAACTCGTGGTGGTACTGCCAGTTGCGGTAGGCCAGGGAGATCAGGCGGTCGTAGTTCTCCAGGAGCACCTCGGAGCCGTCGTGGCCCTTGCCGGAGACGATGTCTTCCATCGGGACCACGTCGGGCAGACGCTCGAAGGTCAGCGACTCCAGCTCGTCGATGGTGCCGCGCACCTTGTTCTTCCACTGCTCGAGCAGTTCGTCCCAGTTCTGGAAGTAGTGGCTGATGCGGGCCTGGAACTCCGGCACGCGAGCGGCCATCTCCTCTTCCGGGACGCTGATCGGGGACATGTAGAGGTATCCCTGATGGACCCGGAATTCGATGCCGTTGGCATTCGGGATCAGCAGGTGGCGGGCGTTGTACTGGCCCAGGCACTTGACGGCGTACTCGGGGCCGATGGTTTCGAAGGGCTTGAGCACGTAGGGCCAGTGCTGCGAGTCGCAGAACCAGAACTTCTCGTCCTCTTCCTTCTGCAGGGCGTCCTGGAAGACGAGGTAGTAGGGGTAGATCTTCTCCCAGCCTTCGGCGCCGGCGGGCACCTGCAGGTCGGAGGGCTTCGGGAAGGACTTCTTGGTCATGTCGGTCTCCTGGGTCGTCTAAAAGGGCGGGGTTACTTGGCCATGAGGCTGGCGGTGATGGAGCTGAGGTCGAAGGCTCCGGCGGCGGCGTCCTTCGGGGCGGCGGCGGCCTTGGGTTTGGCCGAATGCACGGTTTCGGGGCGGGACTGCAGCAGCAGGAGGTTCTCGCCGTCGGGGAGGTCGGCGTCGAGCGCCCACTCGATGTCCTGCGGGGTCTTGTAGTGCTTCTCCGCGCGCTTGGCCATCAGGGCGACGGCCTCGAGCTCGGCGTCGTTCAGGCAGCGGACGGAGGCGCGCTCGGCGGGGACGTCGCGCATGACCAGGGAACCGGCCTCGAAGTCGGGCACCAGCTCGGCGTGCTTGTCGCCGATGTGCTCGCTGACCTTCTGGAGAGTGACCTTGTCCAGCAGGATGTTGT
>CALZCR010000191.1 GCA_945631445.1 uncultured Corynebacterium sp.
CGCGTCCGGGGTCCCGGCGCGCACCATCATTTTCGGCAAGATCATCGCCGTGTTGTCGATGGTGGTGGTCCAGGTCATCCTGCTCGGCGGCACCGCCCTGGCATTGGGGTGGCGCACCGACGCCGTGGGCGTGGTGTTCGGCCTGATCACGCTGCTGTTCGGCGTGATCGCCTTCACTGCGTTGGGGCTGCTCATGGGCGGATCGCTCAGCGCTGAGCTGGTCCTGGCTCTGGGCAACGCCTTGTGGTTGGTGCTCATCGCCCTCGCCGGCTGGGTCCTATATTCCCAGGGCCTGATGGATCCGGGCTGGTGGAACCTGGTGCCTTCCGTCGCGTTGGCCTCCGGGTTGACCGTCGCATTCGACGGAGTGATCCCCTGGGCGCAGATCATCGTCCTGATGGGGTGGGCGCTGCTCGCGTCGGTTGCGGCCGTCAAATGGTTCCGCTTCGACTAGTTGATCTTTCCCACTGCCCGACCACTTACTTGTTCACTGCCGTGAAAGGTAGAGTTTCTCACCGTGAGTACCATGACATCCGAGCCCTCCGTTCGCCGGGGTCCGTCTCTGCGCATTCAGCGCATTCTGGCGATGATCCTTCTCGTTGCACAGGGAGGAATCACCGTCACCGGCTCCGTTGTCCGGGTGACCGGTTCCGGCCTCGGTTGTGACACTTGGCCCAACTGCCACGAGGGTTCTCTGGTCCCCGTGGCCGGGGCGGCGCCGGCCGTCCACCAGTTCATTGAGTTCGGAAACCGTCTGTTGGCGATCGTGCTCGCGCTGATCGCCCTGGCTTTGTTTGTGGTTGTGCTGCGGGCGAAGCGTCGTCGCGAGATCCTGTGGCTGTCCTTCCTCTCCGGTTTCGGCGTCATCGTCCAGGCCGTCCTCGGCGGGATTTCTGTGATCCTTGATCTGCAGTGGTGGGCCGTCGCGATCCACTTCCTGCCGTCCATGGTGCTGGTCTGGATCGCCGCGTTGCTGTACATGCGTATCGCCGAGCCCGATGACGTCGCTCCCGTGCGCCGCTTCCCGGACTATATTCGTACCCTGGCGGCCGTCGCCGCCGTCGGGTTGGCGGTCGTCCTGTTCACCGGCACCATGGTGACCGGTTCCGGCCCGCATTCCGGTGACGAAGGCGTGGGCATGGAAGGCCGCCTCGAGCTCGACACCCGGATGCTGACCTACCTCCACGCCGCCGCCATGTACGTCTACCTGGGACTGACTGCGGTGGTGATGTACATGCTGTACCGGTCGAAGGCCCCGAAGGCGGCCATCAACACCGGGTGGGTGCTGATCGCCATGATCATCGTCCAGTGGGCCATCGGGCTGATCCAGTACTACCTGGGGGTGCCGCGCTGGACGGTCCCGGCGCACATCGCGATGAGCTCGGTCGTCGTCGCCTTCACCGCTTTCCTGTGGGCGCACGGCCGTCGCCGACCCGTGGCGGGCGCTGATCAGGCCGCCGCCCCGGACAAAGTGGCCAGCGCGGTGTAGCTGCATCGCGCCCCGGAGCCAGTCCCTTTCCCGCCCGGCGGGAAGGGGGCTTTTTCTTTGCCCTGGGAGCCGTCTTTCAGTGCCTCGGGCAGAGCGGTCCTGCCGTGCTTGCCGCCGCAGCCAGTAGTGAAAATACGATGCGCCGGACAGGTGCGCCGCCGTCGCGTTCAACGTTCTCTTTCATCTGGCGGCATGAGGACAGACGCGTTCGCGCTGTGTGATGTTTGCCGACGTGTCGTATTCCCCGCCAGCTCCCTACGCCGACGCCCCGACACTCCCCTAGGAAGGCTCTTCGGGCGGTCGTCACCGCTGGCTGCCGGGTCGACGCCTGGGAAAACCGAGCTGGAAAGACAAGCGACGGGCCGCAGTGAATGTCTTCACTGCGGCCCGTCGATGGTGCGTGCGGTCTACGTGGTTAGAAGAAGGTCGTGTCCCACCCGAGGTGGTCGCTGATCGTGGGCATCCCGATCACGGCGTCCACGGACAGCGCGATGAACAGGATCGCCAGGTAGTTGTTGGAGAGGATGAACAGCTTCAGCGGCTTGACTTCCTCCCCCTTGGTCACGCCGATGTGCAGCTTGGTGGCCATGCCGATGAACAGCACGCCGCAGATGATGGCGCCGGCCAGGTAGATCCAGGAGGTGCCCGGGATCAGCAGGAAGGACACCAGCACGGTCGCCCAGGTGTAGATCAGGATCTGCTTGGTGGTCTCTGCCGGGGAGGCGATGACCGGGAGCATCGGGACTTTGGCCTTGGCGTAGTCGTCGCGGTACTTCATGGCCAGCGCCCAGGTGTGCGGCGGGGTCCAGAAGAAGATGATCAAAAACATCACGATGGCCTGCCACCATTGGTCCGGCGAGTCGTCGGTGACGTTGTCGCGGATCACGGCCCAGCCGACCAGCACCGGCATGCAGCCGGCGGCTCCGCCCCAGATGACGTTTTGCCAGGTGCGGCGCTTGAGCCACTTGGTGTAGACGAAGATGTAGAACCAGTTGGTGATGACGATGAACAGCGCGGCCAGCCAGGAGTTGCAGACCAGTCCGAGCCACAGCACGCTGGCGATCAACAGGACCCAGGCGAAGATCGCGGCCCGTTTTTTGGTGATCTTCGCGCGCACCAGCGGCCGCGCGCGGGTGCGGCCCATCTTCTGGTCGATGTCGTAGTCCTCGACCATGTTGAAGGTGTTCGCCGCCGCGGCGCCCATCCAGCCGCCCAGCAGGGTTCCGAGGACGAGCAGGAGATCGACGTTCTCCCACCCCCGGTTCGCCTGCAGCATCGCCGGGATGGCGGCGACCAGGAGGAGTTCAATCACCCGCGGTTTGGTCAGCGCTAAATAGGCCTTAATGACGTCCAAGGGGTGAATCCTCCAGTGTTCTCGTTTTCAACTCGCTACCACAGTTGTCGGCTGTGGAGGACCGAAAGTTCCCGGTCTCTTTAATCACCGGGATAATCCTCGCTCATCCTAATGTGTGGGGGACAGCCTGAACCAATCCCGGTTCAGGCGATTGCCCAGACCACATTCCCCTCCCCAAGTAGCACCAATTACCATGGAGTAACGGGTAGAATAGGCGTTGGCCGACATGCCCTGGTTCCCAGAACCATCCATCACCGTCGATTTAAAAGCGAGGACATCACTGTGACCCTGTCACCTGAACTGCAGGCTCTGACCGAACGCAGCTACCCCAGCGACTGGAGCGATCTCGACACGAAGGCCGTCGACACGGCACGTATCCTCGCCGCGGACGCCGTCCAGAACATCGGTTCCGGGCATCCCGGCACCGCCATGTCGCTGGCCCCGCTCGCGTACACCCTGTACCAGCGTGTGATGAACTTAGACCCCACCGACGACCAGTGGTCCGGCCGCGACCGTTTCGTCCTCTCCCCCGGCCACACGTCCCTGACCCAGTACATCCAGCTGTTCCTCGGCGGTTACGGGCTGGAGATGCAGGATTTGCAGGAGCTGCGCACCTGGGGCTCCAAGACCCCGGGCCACCCGGAATACCGCCACACCCGCGGCGTTGAAATCACCACCGGCCCGCTGGGCCAGGGCCTGGCGTCGGCCGTCGGCATGGCCATGGCCGCCCGTCGCGAGCGCGGACTCTTCGATCCGGAGGCCCCGGCCGGTGAGTCGCCCTTCGACCACTTCATTTACGCCATCGCCTCGGACGGCGACGTCCAGGAAGGCGTGACCGCCGAGGCCTCGTCCTTGGCCGGCACCCAGCAGCTGGGCAACCTGATCGTGCTGTGGGACGACAACCGCATCTCGATCGAGGACGACACCAACATCGCCTTCAACGAGGACGTCGTCGCCCGTTACGCAGCCTACGGCTGGCACACCCAGGAGGTCGAGGGCGGCGAGGACGTCGTTTCCCTGGAGGAGGCCATCGCCAACGCCCAGCAGGTCACCGACAAGCCGTCCTTCATCCGGGTGCGCACCGTCATCGCTTACCCGGCGCCGACCAAGATGAACACCGGCGCCTCCCACGGCGCCGCCCTCGGAGAGGACGAAGTCGCCGCGACGAAGGAAGCCCTCGGCTTCGACCCGGAAAAGCACTTCCACATCGACGACGAGGTGCTGGCGCACACCCGCAAGCTCGTCGAGCGCGGCGCGCAGAAGCAGGCCGCCTGGCGGGAGAAGTTCGACGCCTGGGCCAAGGCCAACCCGGAGCGCAAGGAGCTCTTCGAGCGTCTGCGCGACGGCGCCCTGCCCGAGGGCTGGGACGCCGAGCTGCCGAGCTGGGAGCCGGACGAGAAGGGCCTGGCCACCCGCAAGGCCTCCGAGGCCGTGCTGCAGGCGCTGGGCAAGACCCTGCCGGAGCTGTGGGGCGGCTCCGCCGACCTGGCCGGCTCCAACAACACGATCATCAAGGGCGAGGCGTCGTTCGGTCCGGAGTCCCGCTCCTCCGAGATGTTCACGAT
>CALZCR010000192.1 GCA_945631445.1 uncultured Corynebacterium sp.
GAACTCCGCCGGGTTCCGGGGCGCGAAGACCACGCAGATGACGTCGACGGACTTGTCCCGCAGGGGCAGCGACGCCCAGACGTCGGCCACCACGGCGCCGACGCGGGGGTGGGATTTGGACAGGAGCTTCGCCGCCGAGGTGGACACGTCCAGCCCCACGCCGCGGGCGCCGTCGACGTGGTCGAGGGTGTGCGACAGGTAATAGCCGGTTCCCGCGCCGACTTCCAGGATGACCGGGTCGACGTCGTCCGGCACGGACGCCTCTTCGAGTGCGTCGAGCGCGGCCGCGGAGACGGCCTCCACGAAGGGGGCGAAGTGCCCCTGAGACAGGAAAGTCTCCCGGGCCGCGACCATCTCCGCGGAATCTCCCGAGTGGTTGAGGCCGGCCCCGCCAGCCAGCGTCACGTAGCCTTGGCGGGCGACGTCGTAGCTGTGGCCGGACACGGAGACCAGGCGGGAAAAGTCGTCGGCGCCGCTCAAGGCGGTGCCGTCGACGGGGTCGGCGAGCACGTCGATGATGTGTGAAAGCATGATGCCAATCTACCCGGATCCCCGCCCGCGGAGACATTGCGCAGGGGCAATGACAAAAGCAGCCCACGATATACTCGTGGGCTGCTTGGGGTGGATGCGGGCCGGGCGTTATTCGCCGGCGGCCTCCAGCAGGAGGCCACCCAGTTCGCTGGCCTCTTCTTGGGAGAGCTCGACCACGAGCCGGCCGCCGCCGTCAGACGGAATCCTCATGACGATCTTACGGTTTTCGACCACAGCTTCCATTGGGCCGTTCACACCGCGGGGCTTCATAGCAGCCATCTTGAATTGACTCCTTCTCCAAGGTATTGTTTCCTGCCCCATTCTACTAGATGGATCATGGAGAGGTCCCATAATTTTCTTCCGTGTGCTTTTCACCAGGGATTTCTCCCAATCGCGCACGCAAAGAATCGCGTTCCGCGGTCGTTTCCAGAAGCCGCCGGTGCAGCTGATCCAGCACGTCGTCGACCTGCGCCGGGCGGTAGCCGCGGGTGACCAACTCGAAACGCACGTCCGCGACGTCGCCGTCGGCCACCAGCCGCCGGTTGTGCTCCACGGTGGTCTTCGGCTCCGGCATCGGAGCCAGCACTTCGCCGCGGCCAAAGATTTTTCCCCAGCTCCAGGTGCCCACGACGACGAGCGCCGCGAGGACGATGATCAGCAGGATCCAGGTGAGCATGTGCCGAGGATACCTGACAGCGGCGGACGTTCGGAGACGGTCGTGCCGGATAACCCGGCCCGGCCCAAGATGGTGGCGGCCACCACGTCGGCCATCGGGGCCAACTCGGTCAAGGGCCGGTTGCGGTGCCGGCGCGGCCCCAACGACACCTGGGCGACGGCGTCCGGCCCGAAGCGGCGGGCGACGTCGATGAGCAACCCGGCCTCGACGCCGTAGCCGTCGACGAACGCCAGCTCCCAGGCGGTGGAGCGCCGAATCGCGTACTCGCCGGCCAGTGGCTGACGCACGCCCGCCAGTTCCGGGAAGCACAGGCGCAGCAACGGTTTGGCGGTCAATTCGGTGACCCGGCCGCCGCCGGTGGCCGCGCCGTGGATGGTGCGCGGGTAGTCCGCTTTGACCAGGTGGACGCCGTCGTCGCCGAAAGGCTCGGCGAGGGCCGTGACGGCGCCTGGGTCGACGACGTCTAAGTCGGCGTCGATGAACACGACCACGTCCCCGCTCGCCGCCGCCACCCCGCGCCACAGGGACTCGCCTTTGCCGGGGCGCGGCGCAATCTCAGGGAGGATCTCACGCCAGCCGAGCACCCGTGCCCCGGCACGGGCGGCTTCGGCGGCGGTGGCGTCGTGGGAGTCGGCGTCGACGACGATGACTTCGTGCGGGGCGTCCTCCAGCACGGCCGCCACGACGCCGGCGACGGTGGCTTCCTCGTTGAGTGCCGGGATGACGACGGAGACCCTCACACCAGTCCCCGGACCGTGTTGAGCGGGGCGACGTCGCCGGTCATGGCGGCGGTCATGCGGATGACGTCGACGGTTTCGGCGACCTCGTGGACGCGGAAAGCGGCCACGCCGCGGGCGGCGGACCAGGCGGTGGCGGCCAACGTCCCGGCGACTCGCTCCCCGACGGGGCGGTCGAGGGTTTCGCCGATGAAATCTTTGTTGGACAGCGCCATGAGCACGGGCCAGCCGGTGGCGACGACCTCGTCGATGCGTCGCAGCAGTTCCAGGCCGTGGAAAGTGTTTTTCCCGAAGTCGTGGGTCGGGTCGATCAACACTTGTCCCTCGGGCACGCCGGCGGCGACGGCTTTCTCCGCGAGTGCGGTGGTTTCGGCGATGACGTCGGCGACCACGTCGTCGAAGTGGACGCGGTGCGGGCGGGTGCGCGGGGTGACTCCGCCGGTGTGCGAACAGACGTAGCCGACGCGGTGGTGGCCGGCGACCTCGACGAGTTCGGGGTCCCACCCCGCCCAGGTGTCGTTGATCAGCCACGCCCCGGCCCGGATGGCTTCTTCGGCCACGTCCGAGCGCCAGGTGTCGACGGAGACGGTGACCTGCGGGTGGCGGCGTGTGACAGCCGCGACCAGGGGAATCACCCGGTCGATTTCTTCTGCGGCCGAGACTTCTTCGCCCGGCCCCGCCTTCACCCCGCCGACGTCGACGATGCTCGCGCCCTGGGCGACGACCTCATCGCAGCGGCGCAAGGCCTGTTCGAGGGCGAAGGTGGCGCCCTTGTCGTAGAAGGAGTCCGGGGTGCGGTTGACGATGGCCATGACGCGGGCCAACGGGTCAGTCATCGACGCCCGGGTTCTGCAGGCGGCCGTCGGGAAGCGTCTGGTGGCGTTCGACGATGTAGTCGACGGCCTCCTCGATGGAGTCGGTGATCAAAAACAGGTCGGTGTCCCCCGCAGAGATCAACCCCTGGCCCCGGAGATTTTCTTCGATCCAGGTGGCCAGGCCCGACCAGAAGTCGACGCCGATGAGCACGATCGGGAAGTTGGTGATCTTGTCGGTCTGGACCATGCACAGCACCTCGAAGAGCTCGTCGAGGGTGCCGAATCCGCCGGGTAGGGAGATGAACGCCTGCGAGTACTTCAAAAACATGGTCTTGCGGACGAAGAAGTACCGGAAGTTCAGGCCCAGGTCGACCCAGGCGTTGAGCCCCTGCTCGTGGGGCAGCTCGATGCCCAGGCCGACGGACAGGCCGTCGGCTTCGTGGCAGCCGCGGTTGGGGGCCTCCATCAGGCCGGGCCCGCCACCGGTGACGACGGCGTAACCGGCTTCCGCGATCGCGCGGCCGAGCGCCACCCCTTGGTCGTATTCGGGCGTGCCCTCGCCCAGGCGCGCGGAGCCGAAGACGGTGATCGCCTTGGGCAGGCGCGACAAGGCGTCGAAGCCCGAGACGAACTCGGACTGGATGCGCAGGATGCGCCACGGGTCGGCGTGCTGCCAGTCGTGGTCCGCCCCCAGTTCTAAAAGACGCTGGTCATACGTCGAGGCCTGTTCGTCATTCTCGGTGCGCATGAGCACCGGTCCACGTAATTTGCGCTTCTTTTCGGGTTCGGGCTGGGTGGTGGGGGCCATGGCGTGCGGTCTCGTCTTCTCCTGGGCGGGGCGGTCATGTTCGGACTGCCCAGCGTAATTTACCTCCGCGACGCCGTCCACCCCGGCGAGGCCCGCCAAGATGTGGCGGTGGTGCGGGGGACATAGAATGGATCCCATGACGACGCAAGGCGCCCGCGCCAAAGGTATCGCCAACATCGCGATGGATGGGACGATCCTCGACACGTGGTATCCCTCCCCCGCCCTCATCGACGGCGCCGGCCTGGTGCCCGGCACGGTCCGGCTCGGGGCGGCGGACATCCCCGACTCCTACCTCAAGCTGGTCATGCGCGACGATGACCGCCTGGTCGAGCAAGTCGCGGTGGAGACCACCATCGCGGACCTGCAGTCCCAGGCCGTCGACGCACACGACGTGTACCTGCGCCTGCACCTGCTGTCCCACCGGCTGGTCAAGCCGCTGACGATCAACATGGACAACACCTTGCGCACCTTGTCAACGGTGGTGTGGACCAACAAGGGCCCGGCCCTGCCCGATAACTTCGAGTTCCAGCGCACGGAAATGCGCTCCCGCGGGCTGATCCACGTCTACGGCATCGAGAAACTGCCCCGCATGGTCGATTACGTGGTGCCCTCGGGCATCAACATCGCCGAAGCGGAGCGCGTGCGCCTCGGCGCCTACCTCGCGCCGGGCACCCGGGTGCTGCGCGAAGGCTACGTCTCCTTCAACTCCGGCACCCTCGGCGCCGCGCGCGTGGAGGGGCGGTTGTCGTCGTCGACGTTGATCGGCGAGAGCTGCGAGGTGGGCCTGTCGTCGACGTTCATGGCCAAGCGCCGGCACGACAACTTGCGCGAGCCGA
>CALZCR010000193.1 GCA_945631445.1 uncultured Corynebacterium sp.
GGCCAGCGCGTAGTAGTGGTGCAGCGTCTGTTTCGGCAGCGAGCGATGCAGGTAATGCACCACCGGCCGACCGATCGCGGCGAAGCGGCCGTTGATCCGGCCCACGGCTTCCTCCACCTGGGAGCGGGTGCGCCGATAATGGTCGATGCGCTCACGCGAAGGCGTGGCCACCTGCACCAGCACGACCTCTTCCGGATCCAGCGCACCGGCTTCCAGCAACTCCTCGAAAGCGAGCAGCCGTTGCAAAATGCCCTTGGTGTAGTCCAGCCGGTCCACCCCCAGCAGCACGGTCTCCGGGTCGCCGAGCTCGCGGCGCAGCTCATCGACGAAGGCCGGGTCGCCGTCGCCGAGTGAGTCCATGTCGATGGAGATCGGAAACGCCCCGACCCCGACGCTGCGGCCGTCGGCGGTGGTGATGCGGGCGCCCACCCGGCGGGTCGTCGGGGTGCCCTCCACGATGAGGCTGTCGGGCTGCCCGATGTGCGATCCGCCGGGGCCAGCGACCTTGCGCACCAGGTCCAGGAAATTGGCGACGTTCGACTCCAGATGGAAGCCGATCAAATCGGCGCCGAGCAGCCCGCGCACCGTCTCCTCCCGCCACGGCAGCTGGCGAAACAGGTCGGCGCCGGGGAAGGGGATGTGCAGGAAAAACCCGATCGTCAGATCGGGGCGCGTCTGCCGCAGAATGCCCGGCACGAGCTGCAGCTGATAGTCCTGCACCCACACCGTCGCGCCTTCCGCGGCGACTTCGGCGACGGCGGCGGCGAAACGCTCGTTGACGTCGCGGTAAGCGTCCCACCACTGTCGTTCGTACACCGGGGTGACGATCAGGTCGTGGTACAGCGGCCACAGCGTGGCGTTGGAGAAACCCTCGTAGAACAGCTCATAGTCCGTCGCGGTCAGCTCCACGGGGTGCAGCAGGACGCCGGCCTCCGTGCGAAACGGGTCCGGGGCGGTGTCCGCCACCCCGGGCCAACCGACCCAGCACCCTGAGAAACGCTCGAGCACCGGCGACAACGCGGCGACCAGGCCACCGGGGGAGGGCGTCCAGGTGCGGGCGCCGTCGGCGTCCGTCGTCAGGTCGACCGGCAGGCGGTTGGCGACCACCACGAAATCATTGTCACCGCTCAAAGCCACGCGCTTAAGCTCCGCCGGTCGTCTTCTTCGTGGTCTTTTTGGCGGGCGACTTCTTGGCGGCCTTCTTGGTCGTCTTCTTCGTCGTCTTTTTGGTGGTCTTCTTCGTGGTTTTCTTGGTCGTCTTCTTGGCGGCCTTCTTGGTCGTCTTCTTGGCGGGCGCCTCCAGCTCCTCCGGCTGCAGCTCCTCCAACACCTTCTTGTGGACCAGACCCTCGGGCTCGACCCCGAGCATCGACATCAACGTGACGCCGTCGAGGTAATCCTCCGCGAAGGTCGCGACGACGGCACGGGCGTTGCGTGCGGTCTCGGCCTCGATGGCCTCGATTTCCTCGGGGCTGGGGCGGGTGTCGTGTACCTTCGGTGGCACGTAATCCTCCTGTGGCGTGGCTGAACGGATGTACGGGGCCGTCACGTGAGAAGGCCCCGGCAGATTCTCCATTCTACGCTACGCCCCCGGCTTCCGGCGCACCCGGCGTGGCGCCCGCCCGGCCCGCGGGAACTGCTGGAAAGTGTGCCGTCTCGCAGCTTTGATTGCCGCATACGGGCGGAACACCCGCGGGCGGCGGATTCGACGGGCGATCCACTCGCCGAGCACCACGCCCGCCGCCAACGCCCCGGCCGTAGCCAGCGCCACAAAAAGGTTGGTGAAGCCGACGAGCATCTGATCCTGCACCAGGGCGTACATGCTGCGGTACAGGGTGAGCCCCGGCAGCATCGGCGTGATGCCCGCGATCGTCGTGATCACCGGCGGAATCAGGAACCGGCGGGACAGCAGACCGCCGGACAGGCCGATGATGGTGGCGGTGAACGCCGCGGCGGCCACCCCGCCCACTCCGAGGGGGAGGAAGACCAGGTAGTAAAAGGACATGCCGAACAGCGCGGCGAAGAACGCCACCACCACGGCGGAACGCTCGGCGAACATGGCGATGGCGAAACCGGTGCAGATCAATCCCGCGCCGAGCAGGCGCACCAACAGGGACGAAAAATTCGGCGGGGCCTGCGTCTCTAGGGGAGGCAGGGCGAAGCCCAACGTCTCCGCCACCTGGATGCCCATCGCTACGCCGGCGACGATGCCCGCGGTCATCAGGATCGTCTCGAAGAACCTGGCCGCGCCTGTCGCGGAGGCGCCCATGATCCCGTCCTGCAGCGACTGCGTCAGACTCAGGCCAGCAACCAACACCACGATCCCGGAGGCGATGATTTGGCTGGGGGAGACTTGCACGCCGAGATATCCCGCAAAGTTGTACAGCAGCGCAGCCGGCACGGTGGCGATGACGCCGCCGATGATCTGCTGGAAAAACGCCGGCAGGCCGTTGCGCCCCAGATAGGTGTTGACGGCGGTGATCACCGTGCCCATGATCGCGGCAATGACCACGGCCAGGGCGCCGCCGCCGAGCGTCAGCGTCACGGCCCCGCCGAACAGCCCCCACCCGAGCACGGCCATCTTCGCGCCGTAATTGGCTGGCTTGGCCTCCAGCTCGGTGAGGATCTTGGCGGCCACCTCCGGGGTGGTGGCGCCGGCCTGGATGGAGCGGATCAGCCGGTCGACTTCGGAGAGCTTGGAAAAATCCGTGTCCAGTCCGCGGATCACCCGGAAGATGACCAACGGCTGCTGGTGCGTCGTACCGGCCGACGCGTGCATCGTGATCGTCGTTTTCGTCACGTCCACATGGACGTAGTGCAGGCCCCAGGAATTGAGCACCGCATGCATCTGAGCCTTGGCGTCCCGGTTCGCGGTGCCCGAGGACAACAAGATGTCGCCGATCCGGGCGGCGATGTCCATCACGCCCGTGACCTGGCCGGAATCCGTCAGGTCGATCGGCGCCAACGGCGACGGCGGCGGGGCGGCCTGCGCGGAGTCGATGGTCGCGATGCGCACGGAGTTGCGCCACCGGCCACGGATCTTGGCCAACAAGCTGGTCATCGCGAATCACACTTCTTCCCACACTGCGCCCGGCGGACGTCGGGCCTCGACGCTTCCGTCGCCGAAGTTACCGGAGACAGTCGGCGCCACGGCGCCCAGGGCGCACCAGGGTGAGAGATTTCAGACATGGTGGTATCCGTCATATCGTCGTCACAGGAGAATCCGTGCATTTAGACTGGCTCCCGTCAGTCATCCGCCATCACCGACAACATGGAAGAGGTTCACCATGGCTACTATCCGCGCCGCAATCGTCGGCTACGGCAACTTGGGCAAGTCCGTCGAAAAGCTGCTGGCCAAGCAGCCCGACATGGAGCTCGCGGCCGTCTTCTCCCGCCGGGAGACCCTGGAGACCGACGCCCCGGTCCTGCCGGTCGACGACTTCGCCGAGCACACCGACAAGTTCGACGTCGCCCTGCTCTGCCTCGGTTCCGCCACCGACATCCCGGAACAGGCCGTGGGTTTTGCCCGGCACGCCAACACCGTCGACACCTACGACAACCACCGTGACGTCCCACGGCACCGCGCCGACATGGACGCCGCCGCCAAGGAAGCCGGCACCGTCGCCATCGTCGCCACGGGCTGGGACCCGGGCATGTTCTCGCTGAACCGCACCATCGCCGACGCCCTGCTGCCGGGCAACGAACAGCACACCTTCTGGGGGCCGGGCCTGTCCCAGGGCCACTCCAACGCCGTACGCCGCATCGAGGGAGTCAAGAAAGCCGTCCAGTACACCGTGCCGGACGAAAATGCCCTTGAGCTGGCCCGCCAGCGCAAGGCCGGCGACCTGGACGGCAAGTCCTCCCACGTGCGCAAGTGCTTCATCGTCGCCGACGAAGCCGACCACGAGCGCATCGAGCACGAGATCCGCACCATGGAGGACTACTTCGTCGGCTACCAGGTCGAGGTCACCTTCGTCGACGAGGCCACCTTCGACGCCGAGCACACCGGCATGCCCCACGGCGGGCACGTGATCACCGCCGCGGACACCGGCGGCTTCAACCACACCATCGAGTACATCCTGAAGCTGGAGCGCAACCCGGACTTCACCGCCGCGTCCCAGATCGCCTACGCGCGTGCCGCCCACCGCCTGCGCGAACAAGGCGTCTCCGGCGCCTTCACCGTCCTCGAGGTCGCCCCGTACCTGCTGTCCCCGACGCCGCTCGACGAGCTCATCGCCCGCGACGTCTAAACCGCCGGTGGGAGACGACCCACAGCCGCCGCCGCGCCTTCACCTCCGCCGGGTGAGCACAAGCGCCAGCGCGCTGAAGCCCACGGCCACGCCCACCAGGACGAGCGCAGAGGACGCCGACAGGCTCTCGCCCTGCC
>CALZCR010000194.1 GCA_945631445.1 uncultured Corynebacterium sp.
AGGGTCGGGGTGGTCATCGGAGCGCTCCTGTGGGTCGGTGGGGGCGGGGTCTTACCTCTCATGGTATACCCCCGAGGGGTATTGTCCAGGGGTGGTGGGGATCGGCGTTTCGGTCGTGAGGGTCGTCGTGGTCCTCGGGATGCGGAAGGAAGGGCCAGACAATGCTGTCCATCAGACGGGCTCCTGGGAGGCGAGGGGAAGGCGGAGGGTGAATACGGACCCGGCACCGGGGCCGGGCGAGGTGGCGCTCACGGTTCCGCCGTGGGCGTCGATCAAAGCTTGGGAGATGGTCAGGCCGATGCCGGAGCCGCCGTAATCGCGGCTGCGGGCGGTGTCCCCGCGGTAGAACCGTTCGAAGATGTGGGCCAGTTGGTCCTCGGTCATCCCGTCGCCGGTGTCGGCGACCTCGATGAGGGCACTGTCGGCGCCTCGGCGGGCCGCGCGGATAGTGACCTGGCCACCGGACGGGGTGTGCCGCAGGGCGTTAGTCAGCAGATTGTCCATCACCTGGCCGAAGCGGTGCCGATCGACGTCCACCCAGGCGGCGTCGGTGGCGGCCTCGACCCGCAACCCGACCCCTTTGTCGACGTAGGCTTCCCCAGCTGCGGCGGCCGCCGCATGGAGAAGCCCGCCGAGATCTTCTGTGGCCAGATTCAGGTCGATCCGGTCTTCCTGGGCGCGGGAGACGTCGTCGATGTCCTCGACCAGGCGGGTCAGGCGGGTGAGTTGATCGGCCATGACCGTGTGCGTGGCACGGTCCCACTCCACCACGCCGTCCTCGAGGCCGTCGAGATACACCGCGAGCACGGACACCGGGGTGCGCATCTCATGGGCCAAATCCGAAAGCATCTGCCGGCGCAGATCCTCGGTGTGCTCGAGTCGATCGGCCATGGTGTTGAAAGCCTTCGCCAGGGTCGTGACCTCCGGTCCGGCGTCGCTGACGGGTACCCGCACGCTGTAGTCGTCGGCTGCCACGGCGGTGGCCGCCCGGGTCAGTCCCTGCAGGGGGGTGCGCAACCGTCGTGAGAGCCAGAGGCTGGCGAGCAGCGCGCAGATCAGGGCGGTCGGCAGCGCCACGGCCAGGGTGATCAGGTTGGCGTCCCGGTAGGCCTGTTCGGCGTGGAACAGCTCCAACGACGGGTCGTCCCGCCCGGTCATCAACATGTGGTCGTGGAAGACAGGTGGGCCCACCATGGTGGCCACGGCGGCCGCCACGAGCAGGCTAATCGCCACGACAAGCACCTGGGTGGCCAGGAAGCGGGCGGCCAGACTGGTTTCAGTGTTCATGGCCGCCCCATCCGGTAACCGACCCCGCGGACGGTCTCGATGAATCCCCGGCCGCGGGAGTCCGGGCCGAGCTTGCGGCGCAGATTGCCGATATGGACGTCCACGATGCGTTCATCCCCGACCCAGGAGGTGTCCCACACCTCGGTGACCAGGTCGTGGCGGGAGAGCGCCTGTCCGGGGCGAAGGGCCATGGCGAACAGCAACGCAAACTCGGTGCCCGTGAGATCCACGACCGAACCGTTGACCTGGGCTTGGTGGGCGATGGGGTCGATGACCAGGTCACCGACCACGAGCGGGGCGTTCATGGTGGTCACCCGGGGCCGGCGCAGAACGGCGCGTACCCGGGTAACCAGCTCGCGGACACCAAAGGGCTTGGTGATGTAGTCATCGGCTCCGGTGGTCAAGCCGGCGATCTTGTCGTCCTCGCTGCCCCGGGCGGTGAGCATGAGGATGTAGCAGTCGGAGAAGCTGCGGACCTGCCGGCAGACCTCCAGCCCGTCCATCCCGGGCAGGCCGAGATCAAGCACGATGACGTCGGGGGAAAATCGGCGGGCCTTATCCACCGCGTCGATCCCGGTATGCGCCTGGGCGACGGAAAAACCCGCCCGCTCGAGATAGGTGGCCACCATCTGGGCCAGGGGTTTTTCATCGTCGACGACCAAGACCCGGCCAGCGGGGCGATCCTCCGCCGTTGTGTGGGAAGTCATGGATGCCAGTATCACCCCACGGCGGGTTAAATGAGGTGCTTCTGAGCGGTTATCCACGACATCTTCATCAAGTCTTCAAAAACTCCGGCGTTCTTCCCATAGGTCACAAGATCAGGAACCGGAGGTATTCATGTTTTCTCCTCCCGGAGAAAACTGTCATCACCAGGTGGTTATCTCCCGTGCAGGTATTCAAAGCAGGATCCCCAGGACAATCAGAATGAGACGAAAACGTTTCCGTAGTGGTGAGCTGCGCCACTGCGTTAGCTCCCTCAGAGAGGGTGTCAGCGCTGTTAGGGGGCATTTTTATTTTAGACAAAGGGCGTCAGGGTGCTAAAGAAGTCATAGCATCAACCTCAGGTTGCATGCCATTCTGACCCGAGGAGATTGACGTGAAACGAACAGCGATCGTGGCCCCTGCCCTCGCCCTTGTTCTGGCCGGATGTTCCACCACCTCTGAGTCCACCGCTACCGGGGAGGTGAACCACGAAGAGTTCCTGGGTGCCTATGGCCTGGCGGGCATGGACGCCGCCGGCGCCATCGACCATCTCGATCAGATGGCCGTCGCTGATCGCCCCACTGACCTAATCGCCTCGGTACGCACCGACGAGCTACTGCTCACTGACGATAATCAGGAGGTCGTCCTCGACCTGCCGGAGAACTTGACCTACGTGTCGATCGCCCCGTACGTGAACCAGACGCACGACTGCTTCTACCACAGCCTGACGACCTGCCTGGGTGAACTCGACAACGAGCCTATCCAGATCACGATCACCGACGAGACCACCGGGGAGGTCCTGATCGAGAAGCAGACCACCACCTTCGACAACGGGTTTGTCGGCTTCTGGCTCCCCGACGAGGCCACCGGCACCATCGAGATCACCCACCAGGGGCGCACCGGCATCACCGAGTTCTCCACCACCGACGACGGCGCCACGTGTGTCACAGACCTGCGCCTGACCTGATGCCTCAGCGGGGGGCTCCACCTGCGCCTTTCCCTATGTCACTCAGACCTGCACCAAGGACGTTTGCATCATGATCAACAACTTTTCCCGGCGACAGTTTCTTCTCGGTGGACTCGTGCTTACCGGCACCGGCGCCCTGGCCGCCTGCGGACAGGACAACAGCACCTCGGCCCCTGCCGCGTCTTCCTCGTCGTCATCCTCCTCTCCGACTCCCCCGAATCTTCCCGCGCCTTCCGTCCACAAGAAACTGACCGCGCGGCCCATGTCGATCGATATCGGCGGCATCGAAGCGAAAACCTGGGGGTACAACGCCGAGACCGGCGAGCCCGCCATCGAAACCACCGCCGGGGATATCCTCCAGGTCGACATCACCAATGAACTACCCGAAAGTACCTCGATCCACTGGCACGGCATTGCCCTGCATGTTGCCGCCGACGGGGTGCCAGGAATGACCCAGCCCCCCATTGACCCTGGTCAGTCATTTTCCTATGTGTTCGAAACCCCCCACGGGGGCACCTACTTCTACCACTCACACAGCGGCCTCCAACTCGACCGCGGCCTGCACGCCCCTCTGATCGTCCGCGACCCGGAAGACGCCGACGACCAGGATGTTGAATGGACCATCGTGCTCGACGACTGGTTGGACGGTATCGACGGCACCAGCCCCGAAGATCAGCTGACCATGTTGACGGGGATGGACATGGGCGGACACGGAGCCATGGACATGGGTGATCATGGCGGGATGGACATGGGCGGTGAGGGGGGCATGATGGCTCACGGCACCCCCGATCCGGCTCTGGGCGGAGATGCCGGTGACGTGATGTATCCGCACTACCTGATCAATGGACGTATCCCCCGTGCTCACCGGACCTTCGAGGCCCGCCCGGGTGACAAGGCCCGCTTGAGGTTCATCAACGCCGGCGCTGACACTATCTTCAAGGTGGCCCTCGGTGGCCACCGCATGACCATCACCCACACCGACGGCTTCCCTGTCCAGCCCCGGGAGACCGAGTCGATCTACCTGTCGATGGGCGAGCGCGTCGACGTCGAGGTCATCCTCGGCGACGGTGTCTTCCCGCTCACGGCCTTGGCGGCGGGTAAGGACGACCGCGCCTTCGCCGTCATCCGCACAGCCGGCGGCCAAGTCCCCAACCCCGACGTCGACTTCCCTGAACTGTCGTCTACCGGCCTCTTTCTGTCCTCCTTGAAGCCAGCAGACCGTGCACTCCTACCCGAGGGCACACCAGACCGAGAAGTCAGCATCGACCTGGGCGGGCAGATGATGCCGTATGAATGGAGCATTCTCACCGACGGCCACCCCTCCTCCGCCACCGTGCAGGAGGGCCAGCGCCTGCGGATGGTCATGCGCAACAGGACCATGATGCCCCACCCCATGC
>CALZCR010000195.1 GCA_945631445.1 uncultured Corynebacterium sp.
GGGCTCCGGCCCGTCGACGGGCCGGGCCAGCGCGGAGCGCACCATGGACACGCCGATCCAGGCCAGCACCGCCGCCCCCGTAAGCGTCACCAGGGTCATCACCATCGGGCGGGCGGCGACGACGGCGCCGAGCCCGGCGGCCACGACCGTCGTCAAGCCGAGGTAGCCCAGCGCGATGCCGGCCAGCGGCGCGACGAGGCCACGCCCGCGCAGGCCGTGGCCCAGCACGAACGCCCAATCCGGGCCCGGGGTGACCACAAGAAGCAGGGCCAGCGCCCAGAAACTCAACACCGTCGCGATATCCATGGCCGTGAGTCTGCCCGGCGGCCCCGCGGCGGGAAAACCATGGCCGTTACCGCCATCTGCCCCGTTTTTCCGGGCCGGTGTGCCAGAATCGTGCACATGGACCCCGTCGACCGCACGATCTTGTCACTGGTGCAGGACAACGCGCGCATCTCCGCCGCAGAACTGGCCCATCACACCGGCGTGTCCTCCTCCACGTGCCTGCGCCGGCTGCGTGCCCTGCAACGCGACGGCGTCATCGCCGGCTTCCACGCCCGCGTCGACCCGGCGGCGCTGGGCTTCGGCACGCAGGTGACCGCCTTCATCACGCTGGGCAAAGAAGACCGCGACACCGTCGCCGCCCTGGAGCAGGGCTTGGCCGACATCCCCGAGGTGCTCACCGCCGAACGACTCTTCGGCGACCCCGACTTCCTGGTGCGGCTGGTGGCCCGCGACCTCGCCGACTACCAACGGCTGCGCGACGAAAAGTTGAGCACGCTGCCGGGCGTCGAAAAGATCACCTCGACGCTGGTGATGCGCACCATCGTCGACGACCGCGCCGTCCCCGTCGAATGACGAACGGCGCCTCCCCTCGTCGAGGGAAGGCGCCGCGTGTCAGCCGTGCTTACTCGACGACGGAGTTCGCGCCCACCGCGTGTCCGAAGAGCTCCGGCAGGGTCTGCGACCACGCCTCGTAGAGCTCGGAGACCGCGATCGAGACGCCGCCGACCTTCAGCTCCGCCGAATCGTCGGTGGAGCCGATGGTCGCGGCCGGGACGCCCAACTCATCCGCGCGGATCAGCAGCGCGTCGACCCGGTCGGCCGTGGTGGCGACGACCGCGCGCGACGCGGACTCGGAAAACAGCGCCACGAAGTCATCCTCGTGCACCTTCGACAGGTCCAGGTCGGCTCCCTTGCCGGCGCGCAGCAGCATCTCGATGACCGCCTGCGCCAGGCCGCCCTCCGAGACGTCGTGCGCGGCGGTCAGGCCGGTGTTGCCGACGAAGAACTCCGCCAGCTTCTCCTCGTTGGCCAGGTCCACCTGCGGGGGCAGGCCATTGAGCCCGCCGCCGGAGACCTGCTGCCAGATGGAGCCGCCGAACTCGTCCTTCGTCTCACCCAGGACGACCAGCACCTCCGGCTCATCGACGGTGCCCAAGTCATGGCCGATGGCCTGATGGACGTCCTCGATGACGCCGAGCACGCCGACGACCGGGGTCGGCAGGATCGGCTCGTCGCCGGTCTGATTGTAGAAGGAGACGTTGCCGCCGGAGACCGGGATGCCCAGCTCCACGGCGCCGTCGGCCAGCCCGTGCACGGCCTCCCGGAACTGCCACATCACGTCGGTGTTCTCCGGGGAACCGAAGTTCAGGCAGTTGGTCACCGCGACCGGCTTCGCGCCGGTGACGGCCACGTTGCGGTACGCCTCCGCCAGCGCGAGACGGGCTCCCATGTTCGGGTCCAGCTTGGCGTAGCGGCCCGACGCGTCCGCCGAGACGGCCACGCCGCGGCCGGTCTCCTCGTTGATCCGCAGCACGCCGGCGTCGGAGTACTGGGCCTTGACCGTGTTGCCGCGCACGTAGCGGTCGAACTGCTCGGTGATGAAGTCCCGCGAGCACAGCGCCGGCGAGGACACCATGTCCAGCAGCGCCTGCTTCAGGTCCTCCGGCCGGGCGACCGGCTGCAGCCGCTGCAACTCGTCCTGCCACTCCGGGCGGGCGAACGGGCGCTCGTAGACCGGGCCCTCGTCGATGGTCGACGCCGGGGCATCCACGACGAGTTCACCGTTGTGGTAGACGACGTAGCGGTCCTTCTCGTCGATGACCTCGCCGATCTCCGCGGCGGTGACGTCCCACTTCGCGCAGATCTCGTAGAACTTGTCCAGGTTCTCCGGAGCCACGACCGCGCACATGCGCTCCTGCGACTCCGACGCCAGGATCTCTGCCGCGGTCATGTTGTCCGCGCGCAGCGGGACGTTGTCCAGGTTGACGCGCATCCCGCCGTCGCCGGCGGCCGCCAGCTCCGCCGTGGCGCACGCCAGCCCGCCGCCGCCGAGATCCTGGATGCCCACGACCACACCGGCCTGGTACAGCTCCAGACACGCCTCGATGAGCACCTTCTCCGCGAAGGGGTCGCCGACCTGGACGGACGGCAGCTTGCGCTCCTCGCCCTCCTCGAAGTTCGCCGAACCCAGCACCGACACGCCGCCGATGCCGTCCAACCCCGTGCGGGAACCGAAGAGCATGACCTTGTTGCCCGTGCCGGACGCGAACGCCAGCTTCAGGTCCTCCACCTTCAAGGTGCCCACGGCCAAGGCGTTGACCAGGGGGTTGCCCAAGTACGCCTCGTCGAAGACGGTCTCGCCGCCGATGTTCGGCAGACCCAGGGAGTTGCCGTAGCCGCCGATGCCCGAGACTACGCCCGGTAACACCCGCTTGGTGTCCGGGGCGTCGGCCGGGCCGAAACGCAGCTGATCCATCACGGCGATCGGGCGCGCGCCCATGGCCATGATGTCGCGGACGATGCCGCCGACGCCGGTCGCCGCACCCTGGTAGGGCTCGACGAACGACGGGCTGTTGTGCGACTCGACGCGGAAAGTCACCGCGTCACCGTCACCGATGTCGACGACGCCGGCGTTCTCACCGATGCCGGCCAAAATCTTGGAGTTCATCTCCTCGGTGGCGGTCTGCCCGAAGTAACGCAGATGCGTCTTCGAGGACTTGTAGGAGCAGTGCTCCGACCACATCACCGAATACGCGGTCAACTCCGCGTCGGTGGGGCGGCGGCCCAAAATCTCGCGGATCCGACCGTACTCGTCCTCCTTGAGGCCGAGCTCCTCCCAAGGCTGCTCGAGCTCCGGGGTGGCCTGCGCGGCCTCAACGGTGTCGTTGTGGACAGTCATTGATTTCCTCTCTTAAGCCGCGACCGCGGAAATGGCGGACAAGAACAATCCCAGACCGTCGACGGACGGGCCGGTGAGCGTGTCGATGGCATGCTCCGGGTGCGGCATCAAGCCGACGACCCGACCGTTTTCGCTGGTGATGCCGGCGATCGCGTTGATCGAACCGTTGTAGTTGTCGGTGTAGCGGAAGACGACGCGCCCCTCACCCTCCAACTCCGCGATGGTCTCGGCGGACGCCTGGAACCGGCCCTCGCCGTGCTTGGACGGCACCAGGATACGCTGTCCGGCCTCGAAGCCGCTGGTCCACGCGGTGCCGGTGTTCTCCACCTCCAGGTAGGTGTCCACACAGTGGAAGTTCAACCCCTGGTTGCGCGTCAACGCGCCGGGCAGGAGGCCGGACTCGGTGAGGATTTGGAAGCCGTTGCAGATTCCCAGCACCGGCATGCCCTTGCCCGCGGCCTCGACCACGGAGCGCATCATCGGCGATAGCGCGGCGATCGCGCCGGAACGCATATAGTCGCCGTAGGAGAAACCGCCCGGGACGACCACGGCGTCGAGGCCGTTGAGGGCCTCGTCGTCGTGCCACAGGCCGACGGCCTCGGCGCCGGCGGTGCGGACGGCACGCAGCGCGTCGACGTCGTCAAGCGTGCCAGGAAAAGTGATGACGCCGATCTTCGCGGACACTACTTCTTCACCTCTACGCCGACGATCTCGTAGTCCTCGATCACGGTGTTGGTCAGCAGCGTCGCGGCGACCTTCTCCAGCTCCTCGGCGGTGACGGAATCGTCGACCTCGAGCTCAAAACGCTTGCCCTGGCGGACATCGGAGACGCCTTCGACGCCGATCCGTCCCAGGGCCCGAACGACCGCCTGACCCTGGGGATCCAGGATCTCTTCTTTCGGCATGACATTTACAACGACACGGGCCATGACATTCCCTAACTTTCTGCTGCCAGTTGGACGTGCTTCAGTGTATAGGTCCAGAAACACGGTTCATATTCTCTGCCGGAAACGGTGTGCCCTCCCGCCCCCGGGGCGGCGCTCGTGAACTGCTGCATGGACGTCACGAGGTGGGAAATGGCGGTCCCCGTCCGCCCGCGCCAGGCCATCGACATGATCGAGCCACCACACACGGCGACGCCTCCGCCCTCCCCG
>CALZCR010000196.1 GCA_945631445.1 uncultured Corynebacterium sp.
CTGGGCTACTTCATCTACAAACGTAAACTGCCCCCGCGCATGTCCTCGGTGTTCGCCCCGATCCTGGGCGGACACATCTACAAGTGGCCCGGCAAGTTCATCGACGCGTTGTCGATCGTCGGCACGACTTTCGGTATCGCCGTGTCCGTCGGCTTGGGTGTGTTGCAGATCAACGCCGGCCTGAACATCATCTGGGACGTCCCGCTGGCCGGCTGGGTCGAGCTGCTGGTCATCATGTTCATCACCGCCGTGGCCTGCATCTCGGTGGCCTCGGGCCTGGACCGCGGCATTAAGATCCTGTCCAACATCAACATCGGCATGGCCGTCGCGCTGCTGGCGTTCATCCTGCTGACCGGCCCGACGCTGACCCTGCTCAACCAGACGGTCGAGAGCTTCGGCATCTACGCCTCCACGCTGCCCGAGCTGATGTTCTGGGTCGACGCCTCCAACAGCAACCCGGGCTGGCTGGGCTCCTGGACGGTGTTCTACTGGGCCTGGACGATCTGCTGGTCGCCGTTCGTGGGCATGTTCATCGCCCGCATCTCCCGCGGCCGCACCGTCCGCGAATTCATCGGCGGCGTGCTCGCCCTGCCGTCCATCTTCACCGTCGTGTGGATCTCCATCATGGGCCGCACCGGCATTGAAATCGAGCGCAACGACCCGGGCAGCATGACCGGCCCCGTCGTCGACGACGGCCAAACGGAAGCGGCCCTGTTCACCTTGCTGGACAACCTGCCGCTGACCGCCATCGTGGCCCCGATCGCGATCCTGATCATCATCGTCTTCTTCATCACCTCGATGGACTCCGCCGGCCTGGTCATGGACATGTTCACCACCGGCGAGGAAGCCAAGACCCCCACCTACTACCGCGTCACCTGGGTCATCGGCATCGGCGCGGTGACCGCGGCCATGCTGATCATCTCCCCGGAGACAGGCATCGCCACCCTCCAGGAGGTGGCCATCATCATGGGCCTGCCCTTCCTGATCATGCAGTTCATCATGATGTTCTCCCTGATCAAGGGCATGAGCGACGATGCGGCGGCCGCCCGCCGCATCCGCACCAGGCAGTGGGAGAAGACCGACTCCCCGGAGAAGCTGGAGGAGCACGACGCCCGCCCGGCGCCGGGCTACGACGAGGACGGCGACCCCCTGCCGGAACCGGTCCTGGAGTACGACGAGGACGGCAACCTCGTCATCCCCGGCGACGTCGTCATCGGCGGCGAAATCGTCAACCGCGACGACGCCGGCAACGTGACCCGCGACCTACGGGTCGTGGAGCAGGTCCGGCCCCGCGCCTGGGACGAAGACTAGCGCTTTTCATTCCAGTCGCCCGGGGCCCCGGCGGCCTCCGCCGGGTCCAGCTCCCACGCGTCCGCGAGAATCTCCATCGAACGCACCGCGTGCGCGTGGGAGGGGCCCTGGAAAGACACCATCAGCTCGTCGGCCTGCGCCGTCTGCGTGAACCCTTCCAGGTACTCACGGACCTGCTCACCGGTGCCGGTGGCGGTGAACTTCAACATTTCGATGATCTGCTGCCCCGAATGAGATTCGACCAGCCGGTCCAGCTGGGCCTCCGTGATCGGCGCCCGGCTGTTGACCATCTGCTTCACCCGGTTTCGGCGCACGATCTCCGTCTGCCGCTCCGCCTCCTCCTGCGTTTCTGCGGCGGTGACGTTGACCGCCGCGATGACGTAGGGTTCAGAGAGCACGTCGGAAGGCTCGAAGTTGTCGCGGTAGTACTTCGTCGCCTGCATCAGGTGGGTGGGAGCGAAGTGCGAGGCGAAAGAATACGGCAACCCGAGCTTCGCGGCGAGCGTGGCGCCAAACATGGAGGAACCCAGGACATACAGCGGGATGTTCGTGCCCGCCCCGGGGATCGCCTGCACGCCCGGGATATGGGAGTTGCCGGAGAGGTAACCGTGCAGCTCGACGACGTCGTCCGGGAAGTGCTCCGCGGCGTTGGGGTCGCGGCGCAGCGCACGGCCGAGGGTGTTCATGTCCGTGCCGGGGGCGCGCCCCAGACCTAAGTCGATGCGGCCCGGGTTGAGCTCGGCGAGGGTGCCGAACTGCTCGGCGATGACGTAAGGGGAATGGTTCGGCAGCATGACGCCGCCGGCGCCGAGGCGGATCTTCTCGGTCTTGGCCGCGATGTGCGCGATCAGCACCGCCGGGGAAGACGAGGCGATCGACGGCATGTTGTGGTGCTCGGAGTACCAGATGCGCGAGTACCCCAGCCGTTCCGCCGTCTGCGCCAGCTCCACGGAACGCGCCATGGACTGACCGGCGCTTTCTCCTTCATAAATGGTGCAGAAATCGATGACGGACAAGGGGAGGCGGGCAGTCATGGTGGCCTGGCCTTTCGTTGGCTGGGGATAAGGATTCTCATTCCCAGCCTACGTAAGGCCCTTCGGGTATGCCCCGGACGCTTTTAGCTTTCGCTCAGCACCCGCGGCTGCTCCTCGGCCGGTTGCGGCGTGGGCTGTCCGCGGCGGGTGGCCAGATCAATGACCAGGCCGATCACGACGGCAACCACCGTCGGTAGCACCCAGCCCAGTCCGGCGTCCTGTAGTGGGGCCCAGTCGACCAGGGCGGTGACGCCGAAGCTGGTCAGCGCGGACCAGATGACGGCGATCCACACGCCCAGCAGGTAGGTCCACCGGAAGCGGCCGCGGCCGAAGATCGGTTCGATCAGGGCGATGAAGATCAGGGCGATGGCCGGCGGGTAGATGAAGCCGATGACCGGGGCTGCGATCGACAGGACGGTGTCCAGGCCAGCGGTGGCCATGGCGAAGGAGGCGAAGGCGAAGATGACCGCCCAGGTCTTGTAGCTGATGCCCGGCAACAGCTCGTGGAAGAACTCGCTGGTCGCCGTGATCAGGCCGACGGCGGTGGTCAGGCAGGCGAGCACGACGATCGCGGCGAAGATGATCTGGCCCGGGGTGCCCATGGTGATGTTCGCCGCCGAGGACAGGATCAGAGCGCCGTTGTCGTAGGAGCCGCCGTCGGGGATGACCTGGCCGATCAAGCCGAGTCCGACGTAAATCGCGCCCAGCAAGACGCTGGCGCCCAGGCCGGCGATGATGGCGGCGGTGGCCAGGGGCTTGCCCTCCCCGACGCCGTTGTAGCGCAGCGCGGAGATGACCACGATGCCGAACGCCAGCGCGGCGATCGCGTCCATGGTCAGGTAACCCTCGATCAGGCCGGCGGCCATCGGCGCGTCGGTGTAGACCTCATTCGGGGCTCCGGCGGCGTAGTCGAAATTGACCAGGGCGAGGATGATCAGCAGCGCCAGCAGCACGACCAAGACCGGGGTGAGGTATTTGCCCAGCGTCGAGGAAATCGTGTTCGGATTCCACGACAGGGCCAGGGCCACGCCGAAGAAGATGAAGTTGAAGATCCCCGACGCCAGCATGGAATCCCAGCCGGTCAGCGGGGTCACGGCCATCTCGAAGGACACGGCGCCGGTACGCGGCAGAGCGTAGAACGCGCCGATGGACAAGTAGACGAGGATCGGGAAAATGAGGCCGAACACGCGGCCCGCCCGGGAGGCCAAGTCACGGACACTGTCCCCGGACAGCGCGATCGCGATGATGCCCAACACGGGCAGCAGCACGCCGGCCCCGAGGAAACCGATGATGGCGGGCCAGAAGTTCGTGCCCGCATCCACGCCGAGCTGCGGCGGGAAAATCAGGTTGCCGGCCCCGAAGAACATGGAGAACAGCATGAGTGACGTGACCACGATGAGGGACACGTGGGATTTCTTGGGGACGGTCGTCGTGGACATCATTCTCCTTATGCCGGTGATGTGGGCAAACGCTACCGGGCCACTGTGAGGTAGATCAATTTAGGAGAGCAGGCGGGTGACCGCCGCCAGGGGGATCCCCACCCAATCGGGGCGGTTATCTGCTTCATAGACTACCTCGTCCAACGCCTTATCCAGCACATACGCATCCAGCAGGGGGGTGCGTCGGATGCCGTATCCCGCCAGGAACGCCTCTGACGCTTCCGCCACCCACTTCTGCGGATTGGGGCTGTCGGCGTGGAAATGCGCCGCGTAGTCAAACGACCGCAAGATCCCGGCGACGTCGCGCAGCGGAGAATCCGGCAACTGCCGGTCCGCCAGCGAACGAGCTGGCTCGCCCTCGAAGTCGATGAGCAGGTACCGGTCGTCGGTGCGCAGCACCTGCCCCAAGTGCAGGTCGCCGTGCACCCGGTGCACCGTGGTCACTTCCCCGGCCACGGACGCGTACAGGTCGTGCGCCTGGTCGGCGTACTTTTCGACGTCCGGGTTACGCGCCGCTAGTTCTTCCAGGTGCCGGTCCAACTCGCCC
>CALZCR010000197.1 GCA_945631445.1 uncultured Corynebacterium sp.
CACAGACTATTTTGGGCAAGAAATCACCACAACTGCCTCCCCTGACGTGAACTATGCCCGTTCCCTGGTACGGTCTCCTCCAGAAAGACATTTCTTGCGATCGGATATCGGTCGCATTTACCGTCTGAAAGGACACGATTATGCGCAAGGCCCGTTTTGGCGGACTTCTCGCCAGCACCGCCCTCGCAGGCGCCACCATCCTCGGCGGCGCCGGCATCGCCTCGGCTGAGGACGGTAGCCTCTTGGGGTTTGACGCCAATAACCTGGGCAACTGCACGGTCGAGTTCGAGATCAAGAACCGCACCAACAGCGAGCACTACCAGATCGACTACCAGATCAACGGAGAGTTCGACACGGACGATCAGACCTGGCATGAGGCTGGCCACGTTGATGCCGAGCAGGGCGACGAGGACGCCGCCACCCGCTGGGGCCCGACATCAACGGTCGACGAAGACGTGACCCCCCGTGGGGAAGATGGCGCCGGCCACCACTCTTGGGATGAGAATGGCGAGAACTACCCCTGGTCCACCGCTACACAGAAGGTGGACCTCAAGACACTCGAAGGCCGCCCCGATACCAACGAAGACGGTAGCTACACCATCGAGTACCGCCTGATCTGGGGCCCGGACACCAGCACCCGTTTTGATCATGAGAAGCCCCGTACGCTCACCGTGACCGACTGCAAGGACGACCCGTTCGGCAGCGTCAAGGGCTCGGCCAACCTGCCCGACTTTAACCTTGACTCGCTGCGCGCGAACCTGAGCAGCTAATCCGCTGACGCTTCAGCGACACCACCTCTGAGCAGCTCCGCGAGCAGCTTCAGCGGGTGAGCCGCTGCGAAAAGCCCGGCGCCAGAATGCACTGGTGCCGGGCTTTTGCGTTGCTGCACACGGTGAGACGTACTGTGCCCAGGTGCTCAAGAGCGTCGCTAAGCCGACCTCGTGGAGACCGGCCCGGTTCAGGCGAAGTGCTCCTCCACCTGCTGAACTCGAAGAGTGAATTCGTCCTGGACGCGTTCGGTGCGATCGGGCTGGGCGCGCATCTCTTCCAGCGACCAGAGGGTGGCGTCGGGGACGGCCAGGGTGATCACCTCGTCCGAGCCTGGCGTTCCGCGCAGCAGCTGCACCAACGCCCACAGCATGGTGTGGGGAAGCAGGTACGTCATCCTCGGCGGATCGGCGGCGATGCGAACGAGCTGCGGGTCAGCCTCTGGACGGAGGCCGGTGGTGTAGCGCACCGGCAGCCGCGGGATGCGGGAGCCGGCGGCCTGTGTGTCGGCGCGTTCCGGGTCGGTCAGCATGCCCGGATCAGCCACCCAGGCGCTCAGCTCAAAGAGCCGGCCGAGCCGGGAGAGCAACCACTGCAGGTTGGACAGTGGGAGGGCGGCGGGGCCGACCTCCACCTGGAGGGTCACCCTGACATGAGTCTCGATCGCGTTTGCCATGCCCGCCATCGTGCCACCGTCGGTGGGGCTCTGCAGCCCCACCAGGACTACTTTCGCTTCCCCGTCGCTGTGTCGGGGCGTGGCCGCAGGCGGCTCACATCACCCCGGCTTCGGCCGGGAACTCTTCGTGTATGGCACCCCTCGCCACTTCCGTACCGCCACGGCCTGCGGGCCCGCCTACGTGCAAATATAGGTCATCATGAATATTTTATGGAAATAAATAAAAATATAGGTATACTGGTGTCAATGGCGAAAATTTACACCCGTTTGGGTATGAA
Source organism: uncultured Corynebacterium sp. (assembly GCA_945631445.1). Lineage (GTDB taxonomy): Bacteria > Actinomycetota > Actinomycetes > Mycobacteriales > Mycobacteriaceae > Corynebacterium. The sequence continues at coordinate 1,723 of CALZCR010000197.1, forward strand.
TTTCCCGCCCTCCTATTGCGGATAGGCCACGTTTCTATATCTTTAGAGACAACGCTCACGCATGCGGAGCATCAGACAGCAGATTCCACTACAGAAGAGGTAGTTTTCTATGGCAATCATGACCGTTGGAGAAAAGTTCCCGGAGTTCGAGCTCCTCGCCCTCAAGGGCGGCAACCTGTCCGAGGCTAACGCCCAGCAGCCGGACGACTACTTCGAGACCGTCTCCCTGGACACCTACCCGGGCAAGTGGAAGATCGTCTTCTTCTACCCGAAGGACTTCACCTTCGTCTGCCCGACCGAGATCGCCGCTTTCGGCAAGCTCGACGAAGAGTTCCAGGACCGCGACACCCAGGTCCTGGGCGGCTCCGTGGACAACGAGTTCTCCCACTTCAACTGGCGCGCGACCAACGATGAGCTGAAGGACGTCCCGTTCCCGATGTTCTCCGACATCAAGCACGAGCTCATCCGTGAGCTGGGCGTCGAGAACGCAGAGGGCGTCGCCGACCGCGCGACCTTCATCATCGACCCGGACGGCATCATCCAGTTCGTCTCCGTCACCCCGGACGCCGTCGGCCGTAACGTCGACGAGGTCCTGCGCGTCCTGGACGCCCTGCAGTCCGAGGAAGTCTGCGCCTGCAACTGGGAAGCCAACGACCCGACCAAGAACATCGACAAGATGGACGTCGTCCAGGAGGCACTGAAGTAAAGTATGTCTATTGAGAACCTGCGTAGCGCACTTCCCGAGTACGCCAAGGATCAGAAGCTGAACCTGGGCACTCTGACCCGTTCGACTGAGCTCTCTGAGCAGCAGCTGTGGGGCACCCTGCTGGCCTCCGCAGCCGCCACGAAGAACGACACCGTCTTCTCGGAGATCTCCGAGGAGGCCAAGGAGCACCTGTCCGAGGAAGCCTTCGAGGCAGCCCTGGGCTCCGCCACCGTCATGGCGATGAACAACGTCGCCTACCGTGCCCGTCACTTCCTGGGTGATGACTACGCACAGGTCAAGATGGGCCTGCGCATGAACATCATCTCCAAGCCGGGCGTGGAGAAGGTCGACTTCGAGCTGTGGTCCCTGGCCGTCTCCACCATCAACGGTTGCGAGAACTGCGTCGTCGCACACGCCAACACCGTGCGCGAAGAGGGCCTGACCAAGGAACAGGTCTGGGAGGCCGTCAAGGTCGCCGCAGTCGTCGAGGCCGTCGCCCAGGCCGTGCAGATCGAGGCCGCCCGCTAAGCGTTGCCCGCTTAACGGCGCACCGCCAGATCTCAGCGCCACTCGCCGCCGCCCCCGTCAGTGAATATTCACTGACGGGGGCGGCGGCTTTTCGCTGTCCCGGCTCCCCGTCACGCTCGCCGCAATGTAGCTACACTTCGTGGCTAACGGCACCCCGCACACGTCGGCGTCACCGTTGAGCGCACCAGCGATGGGAGCACGATCATGGACCTCTTCGAGTATCAGGCACACGAACTTTTCGACGCCCACCACGTCCCCGTCCTGCCCAGCCGGGTCGCCGCCACTCCCGCCGAAGCACGCGCCGCCGCGGAGCGCATCGGCGGCCCCACGGTGGTCAAGGCGCAGGTGCAGGTCGGTGGCCGCGGCAAGGCCGGCGGCATCCGGATGGCCGAGACCCCGGCGGAAGCCTACGCCGCCGCCGAGGAGATCCTGGGCATGGACATCAAGGGCCATGTCGTGGAGAAAGTCATGGTGGCCCAGGCCGTCGACGTGGCCGAGGAATACTACTTCTCCGTCCTGCTCGACCGGGCGGAGCGCTCGTATCTGGCGTTGTGCTCGACGCAGGGCGGGGTGGACATCGAGCAGCTGGCCGAGGACGACCCGAAGGCCCTGGCCCGGGTGCCGGTCGACCCGTTGACGGGCATCGACGACGACACGGCCCGCCGCATCGTGGCAGAAGCCGGTTTCAGCGACGCCGTCGCGGCGAAAGTGGCGCCCGTGCTGCAACGGATCTACGAGGTCTACCACGAAGAAGACGCCACCTTGGTGGAGGTCAACCCGCTCGTGCTCACCGCCGCCGGCGAGATCATCGCCCTCGACGGGAAGGTCACCCTGGACGGCAACGCCGCGTTCCGCCACGACGACCGCGACAATGGCTCGGCCCACGACTACAACTACGTCAAGCTCGACGGCTCGGTGGGCGTGATCGGCAACGGCGCAGGCCTGGTCATGTCCACCCTCGACGTGGTCGCCGCCGCCGGTAAACGCCACGGCGGGCAGCGGCCCGCCAATTTCCTCGACGTCGGCGGCGGGGCGTCCGCGGAGGTCATGACGGCCAGTCTGGAACGAGTGCTTGCCGACGAACAAGTCGCCGCCGTGCTGGTCAACGTCTTCGGCGGCATCACCGCCTGCGACGAAGTCGCCGAGGGCATCGTCGGCGCCCTCGAAGAACTCGGCGACGCCGCCTCCAAACCCATCGTCGTGCGCCTCGACGGCAACAGCGTCACAGAGGGCCGTCGCATCCTCGCCGACTACGACCACCGGCTGCTGACCTTGGCGTCCAGCATGGACGAGGCCGCCGACAAGGTCGCCGAGCTCGCTGCCAGCGCACAGCTCGCACCCGTCACCACCTAAAGGAG
>CALZCR010000198.1 GCA_945631445.1 uncultured Corynebacterium sp.
ATGATGCGGGTCTTGCCCATCTTCTTGGCCAGCAACGCCTGCCCGATGACCTGGTTAGTCTTGTGCGCCCCGCCGTGGACCAGGTCCTCGCGCTTGAGGAAGATCCGCGCGTACCCCTTCCCCTCGCCCTCCTTGGGCAGGTTGGAGGTCTCAGTCAGCGGGGTCGGGCGGCCGAGGAAGTCGCGCAACAGGGCGCGGTATTCGGCCATGAACTCTTCGTCGTTCCACGCCTCGACGAATTCGCGTTCCAACTGGTCGAGGGCGGGCAGGAGGGACTCGGGGACGAACTGTCCGCCGAACTCCCCGAAGTAGGCCGGCAGCAGGGTGGAGCCGCCGTCACGGTTGTCAGTCATGGTGGGTCCTTTAGTTAGTAGGTGAAGTTGCGGATCGTGTGGAAGGTGCGGGCGACGGCGGCGGAATCCTTGTGGCCGGCCCACTTTCCTGCCTCGGCGCCGTATTCGAGGCCGGAGTTCAGGTCCAGGCCGCCGCAGCCGACGGCCAAAGCCGCTTCCACGTTGTCGGGGCCCAGCCCCCCGGCCAGCAGCGCGTGCTTCTTGACGTCCCCTGGAACCGTGTCCCAGTCGAAGCTGACGCCGGTGCCGCCGTCGCCGGCGTCGAGCACCAGCCGGTCGGCGACGCCCTCGGCGACGAGCGCCTGAGCCACGGCGGGGCCGTCCGCACCGGTCATGGAGACCGCGCGCCAGACTTCGACGTCTTCCGGGACCTCGGCCCGGACCGCACGGACGAGTGCGATCTCCGCGTCCGTCGAGCCCTGGTACGGGGCGTGGACCTGCACGGCGCCGACCCCCTCCTGGATGAGCTCGCCGTAGCCGGAGGTGCGGCGGGAGACGGCGACGTAGGTCAGGTCGGGTTCGTGGGCGATAATCTCGGCCGCCGTTTCACGTGAAACATTGCGCGGGGTGCCCTCTTCAAAGACCAGCCCGCCGTAGACGGCGCCGGCGGCACGGGCCACCTGAGCCGCCGACCAGCTGGTCAATCCGCACACCTTGTTTTCCCCGAACACCAGGGCGCGGGCAGCCCGGTCGATGTCTTCCTGCCCGGTCAGCTGCGAGCCGACCAGGAAGGCGTTGGAGTAGGCGCCGATGCGGCGAATCGTCTCGGCGTCCTGGATGCCCGATTCGGAGACGACCACCACGTCCGCGGGGATGTCGCGGGTGAGCCGTTCCGAGCGCGACAGGTCGATGGACAGGTCATGCAGGTTGCGGTGGTTGATGCCCAGGATCTTCGCGCCCAGGCGCAGGGCGCGCTCGACCTCGTCCTCGGTGATGGCCTCGGTGAGCACGTCCATGCCTAGGCGGGCAGCCTCGTCGGCCAGCGCGGTGTACTCCTCGTCGTCGACCACGGAGAGCATGAGCAGGATGGCGTCGGCCCCGTAGTAGCGGGCGGCGTGCACCTGCACCATGTCCACGATGAAGTCCTTGCACAGCACCGGGATGTGCGAAGACGCGGAGACGGTGGCCAGGTGGTCGTAGTCGCCGCCGAAGAAGTCCGGTTCGCACAGCACCGAGATGCCGGAGGCGTAGCGGGAGTAGACCCGCGCGATCGCACCCGGTTCGTAGTGTTCGCGGATCAGCCCCAGCGAGGGCGAGGAGGACTTGCATTCCATGATGAAGCGGTTGAGTCCCCTCCCCTGCCCGCCGCCGAGCGAGTCGTAGAGGGAACGCGTCGACGCCGGCAGCTCCGCCGGGTCAACGTGCGCGATGCGCGCGCGGATCTCGTCGAGATGTCCCCGGCGGCCCTCGACGATGCCCTCGAGAACGGTCGGAAGATTGGTGTTATTCGGCATAGTTGGTCTCCTCGTGCTTGCTGAGCCAGGTAGCGACGGAGCCGTCGTCCAGCAGGGCCCTGGCCTTGTCCGCGCCGTCGCGGAAGGTCTCCACGTCACCGTGAAGGTAGAACATTGCGCCCGCGGACGCCACGATGGCGTCGCGGTGGGCGGGCGCCCCTTCGCCGTTGAACACGGCGTAGAGGTGTCGCGCGTTTTCCTCCCCGTCGCCGCCGGCGAGGTCCGCGAAGGTGTGCACGCCCACGCCGAAGTCCTCCGGCTGGAGCGTGTAGTGCTCGATCTCGCCGTCGCGGGTCAATTCCCAGACCTGGGTCGGACCCGTCACCGCGATTTCGTCGGACCCGTCGCCGTGGACGACCAGCGCGCGGCCCCGGCCGAGTTCCTTGAAGGTCTCCGCGATCATCTGGCCCTGGGCCGGGTTGGCCACGCCCATGATCTGGTACTCCGGGCGACCCGGGGACAGAATCGGCCCGAGCGTGTTGAACAGGGTCGGGAACTTCAGGGCGCGACGCACCGGCTGGACGTGCCCGATCGCCGGGTTATACGCCGGGGCGAACAAGAAGGTGAACTTCGAGGCCTCGAATTGGCGCACCGCGCGCTCGGGGTCGAGGTCCAGCGGGATGTTCATCGCCTCCAGCACGTCCGCGGAACCGGATTTGGAGGACACGGAGCGGTTGCCGCACTTGACCATCTTGACTCCCCCGGTCGCCGCGACGAGGGAGGCGGCGGTGGTGATGTTGATGGTGTTCTTGCCGTCGCCGCCGGTGCCGGCGGTGTCCATGACGCCCTCACCGGTGATCGGGAACGGGCGCCCGGCCTTCAAAAAGGCGCGCGCCGCGCCGAGCAGGTCGTTGGCGGTCTCGCCGCGGGTGCGCACGTGCGTCAGCAGCGCCGCGATGTGCACGTCGTCGTAGTCGCCGATCGTCAGCGGGGTGTAGGCCTCGATGCACTCCTCGACGGACGGGGCGGGGTTGTCCATGAAGGCAAGCAGCGTGTCCAGGGAGTTCTGGCTGGTCATTTAGTTGTTTTCTCCTGTGATTGAATTCGCCAATAGTTGGTCGATGCAGCGGGTCAGCATCGTCGGCCCGGCCGGAGTCAAAATCGACTCTGGGTGATACTGCAGGCCCAACGCCATCTTGTCGGCGGTTTCCGCGGCCATGACCACCTCTCCGGCGGCGGTCTCCGTCGTCGCCAACGGGGTCAATCCCGCGGGCGTGCTCACACACCCCAGCGAGTGGTAGCGGGCCACCGGCACCAACCGGCCCACGTGCTCGGGCAGGTCCGGGCTGGCGTCGACGGTCAGGCCCGCGAACACGGGGTGCGCCACGCCGGCGTCGGTCAGCCGCATCGGCACGGACTTGCCGTGCTCCGGCCCGCAGGGGGCGACGTCGCCGCCGAAGTGCTCCAGCAGCGCCTGGAAACCCAGGCAGATGCCTAAGATCGGGATTTTGCCGATCGCGGCGTCGACCAGCTCCATCAGGTTGCCAGCCGCCGCGGGGTGCCCGGGTCCGGGAGAAAGCACGATCAGCGCGGGCTCGGCCGCCAGCACCTCCGCCACGTCCACGGTATTGCGGTACACGCGGTACTCGTGGCCGGTCGCGGCCAGGGATTCGACCAGGTTGTAGACGAAGCTGTCCTGGTTGTCGATCAACATGATCTTCGCCATCAGCGGATCACCTCCAGTTCGGAGCCGGCGGCCAACGCGATGGCGTTGAGCACGGCATAGGCCTTGTGCAGGGTCTCGTCGGCCTCGCCCTGCGGATTTGAGTCGCGCACCACACCGGCGCCGGCCTGGACCGCCGCCACTCCCCCACTGACGTAGGCGGAGCGGATGACGATGCAGTTGTCCATGTCGCCGTTGCCGCGCAGATAGCCGATCGCCCCGCCGTAGGAGCCGCGGCGCCGCTTTTCGACGCCGCGCAACAGCTCCATGGCCTTGAGCTTCGGCGCGCCCGTCAGCGTGCCCATGTTCATGCACGCCCGGTAGGCGTCCAACGCGTCGAGCTCCGGATCCAACTCCGCCGTCACCCGGGAGACCAGGTGCATGACCCGGGAGTAGCGGTCGACCTGCAGCAGATCCGCGACCTTGCGGGTGCCCGGCACACCGACCCGCGCCAGGTCGTTGCGGGCCAAATCCACCAGCATGGTGTGCTCGGCGATCTCCTTGGCGTCGGTGCTCAGCTCCAGTTCCATGCGGATGTCCAGCTCGCCGTTGACGCTGCCGTCGGGGTTTAATCCGCGCGGGCGGGTGCCCGCGATCGGGTACAGCTGCACCTCGCGGGTGGCGGCGGTGAACTTCAGGTTCGACTCCGGGGAGGCGCCGAACAGTTCGTAGGGCTTGCCGTCGACGTCCAGGCCGCGGGCGTAGAACATGTACGGGCTGGGATTGGTCTCCCGCAGCTGCCGGTAGGCGGCGAAGGCGTCCGGGCAGGGCGCTGTGAAGGTCCGCGCCGGGAAGACCTGGTAGATGTGGCCGTTGTGGATGTGTTCTT
>CALZCR010000199.1 GCA_945631445.1 uncultured Corynebacterium sp.
CCGATGAGCCGGGGATGGAGGAGGCGTTTTCACTCGCTGCCAGCTTAAGCCGGCAAGTTCTCCTCGATGCGCTCGACCACGGCCGCGTCCTGCGGCTCGACGACCGGACGGACCCGGCCGACCACGGCGCCGTCGACGTCGACGAGGAACTTCTCGAAGTTCCACGCCACGTCCCCGGCCTGCCCGTCAGCGTCCTCGGCGGACTTCAGCTCTTGGTACAACGGGTGCGTGTCCTCGCCGTTGACCTCGAGCTTCGACAGCAGCGGGAAGTCCACGCCGAAGTTGAGGGAGCAAAATTCCGCGATGTCCTCGTCAGAGCCGGGCTCCTGTCCCTTGAACTGGTTGCACGGGGCTCCGACGACGGTGAAGCCACGCTCGCCGTACGCGTCCTGCAGCGCCTGGAGCCCGTTGTACTGCGAGGTGTATCCACATTTCGAAGCGGTGTTGACCAGCAGCACGAGCTTGCCCGGCGCGATCTCGTTGAGCGTGGTGGCGGTGCCGTCATTGAGCGTTAAGGGGATGTCACGAAGAGTTGTCATGTCGATAGGCTACTCGGAAACGACGAGTCTGTAGTCAAAAGGTGTAGCTCCACGTTCCCGGGCCGTCGTCGCCGCCGTCAGAAAGTCGCGGACAGTGTTGCCGTCGGCGATGTTGCGGCCGGAGATCGACAGGCGGACGGTGTTGCCTTTCGACGCTCCCCTATCGGCCGCTTTGATCAGGGAGGTGCGCCACCATTTCGCCGAGCCGAAGCCCTCGCCGACGGAAAGGTTGCGGGACTGGAGGAAGAAGCCGTCGGTGAGTCGATGGATCCCGCGCGTCGAACAGGCCACGGTGAAGCCGAATTCCGGCAGCACCGCCAAGGTCCCCGGTGACAGCCGCCACCGCGGCGGGGCGAAGACGTCCGGGTCAAAGCCGACCTGGGCCATCTGTCTCGTCGCTCCCCGTAGCCGTAGTCGCGCCTCGTGCTCGCCCAGGTTCGCGAACTCCGCGCGGCGTCCCTGCGCGGCTTGGTCGAAGCCGTTGAGGATGATCGCCCGGCCCGCTTCCTTCTGGCCCAGCAACCACTCGAGGGTCTGCGGGTCTTTCGACAGGCGCCAATCACTGTCGATGCGCGGGGCCACCAACAACGACACGGGGATGTCCTCGGCGTCGAGGGTGCGCACCAGTTTCTCCACCCCCGGCCGGGTCTCCGCGAAAATGCTCGAGATCGAGACAAGCAGGTGGCCAGACATGCAGGCGATTATCCCATGGAACCGGCCGGCCCGCCCGATTAGCGGGTGACGGCGCCGCCCGTCGCCTTATCGACGGTCCACGCGTACTCGAAGGCCGTCTGGCGCCACTTGCTGTACCTGCCCGAGACCCCGCCGTGTCCGGCCGACATCTCCGTCTTGAGAAGGAACTGCCCGCCGGTGGCCTTGTCCCGCAGCGCCGCGATCCACTTCGCCGGCTCCACGTACAACACGCGCGTGTCGTTGAGACTGGTGACCGCCAAGATGTCCGGATAGTCCTGGGCGGCGACGTTCTCGTAGCCCGAGTAGGAGGCCATGTAGTCGTAGACCTCCGGGTCTTCATAGGGGTTGCCCCACTCGTCCCATTCGGTGACCGTCAACGGCAGTTCCGGCATGAGCATCGACGTCAAGGAGTCGACGAAAGGCACGATCGCCTGGATGCCGGCGAACTTCTCCGGCGCCATGTTCGCCACCGCGCCCACGAGCATGCCTCCCGCCGACCCGCCCTCGGCGACGATCTTGTCGTAGGAGGTCAATCCCTTATCGACGAGGTCATCCGCCACGTCGATGAAGTCGGTGAAGGTGTTCTTCTTCTTGAGGATCTTGCCGTCGTCGTACCAGCGCCGGCCCATCTCCCCGCCGCCGCGCACATGCGCCACCGCAAAAATCAGGCCGCGGTCCATCAGCGACAGCCGCGCGATCGAAAAGCCCGGGTCCGTCGAGGACTCATACGAGCCGTAGGCGTAGAGCAGCGTCGGCTGCGGGGTGGACGTGTCGAGGTCAGCGCGGTGGACGACCGAGACAGGGATCCGGGTGCCGTCCTGCGCGGTGGTCCACAGCCGGTAGGCGGTGTAGTCGTTGCGGTCATAACCGCCGAGGACCTCCTGTTCCTTGAGCAGGGTGCGCTCGCCGGTGGCCACGCGGTAATCAAACAGCTGCGTGGGCTGGGTGAAAGAGACGTAGCTGACGCGGATGACCGGGGCGTCCCACTCCGGCTGACCGCCGGCGCCGGCGGTGTAGAGCTCCTCGTCGAAGTCGAGTTCCTCGAAGGCCCCGTAGCCGTCGGCGCCGAGGCGCATGATGGCGAGGCGGCCGATGGCGCCGCGTCGATAAGCCGCGACGATGTGGCCCTGATACGTGTCGACTCCTTCGACGCGCACCTGTTCGTCGTGCGGCAACAGGGGGGTGAGTTCGCGCAGGGGCGCAAGTTTCTCGACGCCCGTCTCCCCCACCGCGAAGTTCTCCCCCGTGGCGTTGTGCGTGACGATCCACCGGTCCTGCCCGGCGACTTCCGCGTGATCCACCGAGTATTCGACGCCGTGCTCCCTCGGCCACAGCACCGTGAACTCACCTTCCGGGTCGACGGTCTCCAGCACCCGGGTTTCGGTGGTGATCTTCGACGCGGACTCGATGATCAGATATTTACGGCTGCGGGTGCCGCCCGCCCCGACGGTGAAGCGCTCGTCTTCCTCCCGGTAGACCAGCACGTCCTCGGACTCCGGGGTGCCGATCTTGTGGCGCCACACAGAATCCGGGCGCCAGGCCTCGTCGACGCGCTGGTAGAAGATGTAGTCCTCGTCGACCCAGGTGGCGCCGTAGAAGACGCCGGTGAGGCGGTCGTCGAGAAGTTCCCCGCTCTGCAGGTCCTTGACGAACAAGTCGAAGCGCTCGTCGCCTTCGGTGTCGATGGAGTAGGCGAGGTAGCGGCCCGAGTCCGTCACCGTCGACGCGCCGAGGGAAAAGAACTCGTGGCCCTCGGCGAGTTCGTTGAGGTCCAGGAGGATCTGCTCGCCGTCCGGCACGCCTTCCTCGGGAATTGTCGGCGGCGTCCAGGGGTCGGCGCCCTCTTCGACGGGCAGTCGGCAGGAGTAGCCGTAGTCCTTGCCCTCTTCGGTGCGGCCGTAGTACCACCAGTCGCCGGCCCGGACGGGGATGGACATGTCGGTCTGCTTCACCCGCGAGGTGATCTCGTCGTAGATGTTTTCGGCGAGGTCCTGCAGGTGGGCGGTCTGCGCGTCGGTGTAGGCGTTTTCCGCCTCGAGGTAGGCGATGGTCTCGGGCGATTCTTTGTCGCGCAACCATTCGTAGTCGTCGACGAAATCGCGGCCGTGGAAGCTCCGGGTGACGGGCTTCTTGGTCGCGATCGGGGGCTGTGCGGGGGTGTGTTCAGGCATGCGCGCCATGCTACCGGCGGGCGGCCAGCGCTCTGGCGGAGAGGTTCTTGATGGGGTGCGTGTTGCGTCTGCTCACCCCGTCGGGGCCGTGGTGGACGACGTCGCCGCCGTCGCGTTCGACGCGGCCGTTGCGGGGCGGGGCGTTGGGGTCGTCGTCGTTGTCGCCGTTGTGTTTGCGGCAGAGTTTCGCCAGGTTGCCGATGTTGGTGTGCCCGCCGGTTTTCCAGGCGGCGATGTGGTGGTCTTGGGCCTGATCGGCGGCGGTGGTGCAGCCGGGCCAGTCGCAGAGGATGGCGTCGGCGGCCAGGAGCGCGGATTGTTTGGCGTTGGATTGGCGCCGTGAGCCGTAGAGGTTGACGGGTCCGGTGCAGGGGTCGTAGAGGCCGACGAGGTGGAAATCGTCCATGAGTCGGCTGACGAGTTCGGCGCCGGTGATGGTGGTGCCGTCGGTCAGCGCGAAGACGCTGTCGTCGCCCTCGTCGCGGACCAGTTTGGCCCAGTCGGGCAGACCGATGACGACGTGCGGGGTGAGCTTTTCCTGTGGTGCGCCGCGGCCGGCGATCAGGGCGTCGAACATGGCTTGCTCGTAGCTGAGGCGCGGGTTTTGCGTGCGGAGTCGGCGGGCGGTCTTTTCGATCGCCGCCAGGGTGGCGGCGATGACGCGTTCGGGGCCGGTGACGGTGAAGGTGCGGCAGCCACGGGCGTCAGTGTTTTTGCCGCCTTTGAGGCTGCGGCGGGCGTGCGCGCGGGCTTCGGCGTTGTCGACGGCGCGGTTGAGTTCGCGGACGCGGGCGGCGGCGGCCCGGTTGATTTCGTCGACGGTGCCGCGCAGTCGGCAGAGTTCGGCGCGCAGGGCCCACTGGTCGCCTTCCAGCAGAGAGCGGGCGT
>CALZCR010000200.1 GCA_945631445.1 uncultured Corynebacterium sp.
AGGTACTTTCTACCCGGCAACCGCGGCCGCGGCCTGTTTTCCCCGCGCGGACAGGTCGCGGAGCTGGCGGTTGCTGCTCAACTTGTCGAGGCCGGCGAGCGCTTAGAGTACGGCCAGCTGCGCGCCGACGACGAGCGGGTGACCCACCTCGACGGCCGGTCCTGGACCGTGACGATGGACAAACGCGAGGTCGACGACGTCGTCTCCTCCTGTGGCGATAAGCCGAAGACCGGCTCCGTGTGGGAGGCGGTCGAGGTCACGGCCATGGAGTAAGTTCCTGGCCGGAAAATCCTCCGCGGGCGGGGATGCCCCGGCTTCCTGCCTGTCGGCGCCAGTCGTACCCGCCGACGACACTGTCGCCGTGGTTTCGCCAGACCACCGGCGTCTCGGCCAGCTCCACCGCGTCGCTGAACCAGAAGGTCTGCCCCGGATCCCACCCGGCGAGCATGCCCGCGCGCCCCTCAGCCACCGGAATCACCCGCCCGGCAGCCGCGAAATAACCCCGCACGCTCAGGTGCAGCGCGTCATAATGCTGCGCGACCTGCACGAAATCCGGCATCACCCAGTCGTGCGGATAACCGGTGGCCAACCGCCAGTCCTTTCCCTTACTGGCAGTCACATCCAGTGGAAATCTCCGGCACAGCTTCGCCCACGCCGCAGGACCGTCAATGGTGAACACCGTGGCGCCGGTGGACGCCGTGGCCGCGTACACCCACCCGGTGTCCCACCCGAATCCGTCCTCCACGAAGCGGAGGGCGCCCGAGGAACCGTCGGCGAGTTCGCCGGTGGTGGCGATGATCGTCCGGGGAGGCCTCGACCACCACAGACTTTCAGTTTGTGCTTCCTCCCGCCAAGACTCAAGCGCCTGCACCACAGCCGGGGGCGGCGCTATCAGATTTGGCCGCGTCCAGCTCACAGATGTGTGTCGGTCAGGCCGAAACATCTCCGACCACCCGGACGCTACAGTGCTGACCGCGACATGGCGGGCGATGCGCCGCAGCCCGGGGCGCAGCGGTGACGCTGACAAGAACACTTCACGCGCCATCGGAGGTTGCCAGTAGGTCGCACTGGACACGGTGCGCTCGAGCGCGTCGTAGACCAAGCCTGGGGTCAGCTTCACCAACGGCACCCGCTCCAGCGTCGGGGCCACCGTCATGGCTCTGGCGTGCGCGGAGCGCCGACGGGCGATCCCGAACTTGCGCAGGTTGCGCTCGAGGTAGTCGCCGAACCGCCAGGTCGCCTGAAACAGTAGTCCGTCTTCCCGCTCCGAGGCCAGGGCCACCTCCAGGAGGAAGTCTCTGCCCCGGGGGCCGGCGAGCAGAGCATCGACGAGCGTCATACCAGCCAACCTAGCTGTCCCGGCCCTGCCACAGACCCACGCCAGTATCCGGCAAGCAAAAAGAAAACAGGCCAGAAGGAAATCTTCACCTTCTGACCTGCAGTGTGGTCGGGCTGACAGGATTTGAACCTGCGACCCCTACACCCCCAGTGTAGTGCGCTACCAAGCTGCGCCACAGCCCGTTGCCACGTCCGAGAACGTAACCGCCTCAGATTACATCAGCGTCTTTCCCATTTGCCAATCGGCAGGTGGCAGGGGGTGAGGCGGGTCAAGACACGTCACCGGCGCAGTAGACCCAGGCGCCGTCTTCAAGCCTGCGAAACGTGGAATCCTCACGCTGCGAACCGCTGGCGTCGCCCTTGTAGAACGCCTCGAACTCCACCCGGCCGGTCTGATCCAACGGCCCGCCGCCGTCCGTGGAGAGAATATCCAGCCGGTAGAACCGAAACGGCAGATCACCCACCTCGAGCTCCTCCGGACGCGTCCGCGGATCCCAGGTGCGCAACAGATACTCGGCGTCGCCGGTGACAAACGCCGTAAACCGCGACCGCATCAGCGTCTCCGCGGTCGGGGCCTGCTCCCCGGCATGGAAACGCCCGCAACACTGCCCATAGGCAAGGCCCGTGCCGCACGGGCAGCGCTTTTCCGCGGCAATCGGCTCTCGCGCGGCCATCAGCCCACGTCCATGATGTTGGCGTGCCCGGCGATCTTTTCCACCACGCTGGTCTTCGCCGCGGCCATCAGCCCGGCGCGCTGCTCGTCGGTGAGCTCGGCGTCGATGTCGATGCGCCGCTCAAAGGTGACGTCGTGGACATGGGCCATGCGCACCCGCACGTCGGCCAGCGTCAGGCGCTGCTTCGCGGCGGCCTCCTGGATGGCCTCGGTGGTGGCCGCCGACAGCGACATCATGAACAGATCCAGCGCGGAATGCCCCCGGTCGCGCCCACCGTCCGTCTTAGGGCGGTCGGTCTCTAATTCACCGAAGAAGGAACGCGCGACGGTACCCAACTTCACGCCGCGGGCAACGCGGGTCTCGACCTGGCCCGGGGAGAGCTTCTCCGGCGTGTGGTCGGGAACCAGGTACTGCTGGACCCAGTCGCCGATGACGTCCGCCGCGCGCACCGCGGCACCTTGCCGGGTGACCAAGTGATCGGCCTTGTCCAAGGCCACCAACGACTTCGGGTAGCGGGTGACGCTAAAGATCGTCTGCGCGTTGTCGATGCCCACCGTCTGGTCGATGGGGGAGTGCAGCAGCATCAACGGCTGACGGATCCGGGGCAGATACAGCTCCGGGTTCGTCTCCGCGAGATCCTCCAGGAAACCACGTGAGATGACCAGCTCCCGGCCGCCGAGCACGACCGGGACGGAGCCGTTGGCGTCGACCTCGCCGATTTTATCCGCGTAGTGCAGCACGGAGTGCGCGGGGTCGAAAGGCGCGCCGATCGTGGCCACCGCCCGCACCCCGGGCAACTGCGTCGCCGCCTTCAGCGCCGCCGCGCCACCTAAGGAATGCCCCATGAGCAACTGCGGGGCCGCATAATTCTCACTGAGCCACGCACACGCCGCCTCAATGTCCTCGACGTTCTGACTAAAAGAAGTGTCCGCGAAATCACCTTCCGACTGACCGAGCCCCGGAAAATCGAAACGCAACGTGGCGATCTGATGCTCGGTCAACCGCTTGGACACCCGGGACGCGCCGGGGGTGTGCCGGGAGCCCGCGAAACAGTGGGCGAAGACGGCGAAAGCCCGGGGCGGGGCGGAAGGGAAATCAATGGTGGCGGCCATGTTCAGGCCGGTGGACGAGGGAACTGTCACGTTGACGGACTGCATGGGCATCAGCATATGCCAGTCAAGTACCATCGTTGCCACACAACCCTTCGTGGAAAGGACGTCCGTGGGCGCATTCGACTGGTTCTGGAAAGCGATGGGAGCGCAAAGCGAGCGCAACGACAACCGCTCCAAGCGCGTGGTCGCCGGAGCAGATGAGAGAACCGCGCAGCTCACCGAGCTTGACGACGCCGCCCTGGCCGCCCGCGCCCGGGAACTGGCGGCCGGCGGGGAGATCACGGACAAATCCGAGTTCCTCGCGATCTTGTCCGTCGCCGCCACCCGCACCCTGGGGATGACCCCGTACGGCGTGCAATCCCAGGCCGTGCTGCGCCTGCTGGAATCCGACGTCATCCAGATGGCCACCGGCGAAGGCAAGACCCTGGTCGGGGCGATGGCCGCCACGGGTTTCGCGCTGACCGGCAAGCGGGTTCACCTGATCACGGTCAACGACTACCTCGCCGCCCGCGACGCCGAGTGGATGCGCCCGTTGGTGGGCTTCTTCGGACTGTCGGTGGCCGCGATCACCGAGAAGATGGACGCGCACGAGCGCCGGGAGGCCTATGCGGCGGACGTGGTCTACGGGCCGGTCAACGAAATCGGCTTCGACCATCTACGCGACAACCAGATCACCCACCGGTCGCAGACAGTGCAGGCGCCTGCCGATGTGGCGTTGGTGGACGAGGCCGACAGCGTGCTCGTCGACGAGGCTTTGGTCCCGCTGGTGCTCGCCGGTTCGCAGCCGGGCGTGCACGCGACCGGAGAAATCACCGCCGCGGTGGCGCGGCTGCGGGAAAAAGAGCATTACACCACCGACGACGAGCGCCGCAACGTCTTTCTCACCGACGCCGGCGCCACGCATCTGGAGCGCGTGCTGGGCGTGGACTCGCTGTACTCCCAAGACAACATCGGCTCCGTGCTGGTGCGGGTCAACCTGGCGCTGCACGCCAAGGTGCTGCTGATCCGGGACGTGCACTACTTGGTCTCCGACGGCAAGGTCGAACTCATCGACGCCTCCCGGGGACGGGTGGCCGATTTGCAGCGCTGGCCCGACGGGCTGCAGGCCGCCGTGGAGGCAGGCTTCGATGCCTGGGTGCTGTTCGTCATTCA
>CALZCR010000201.1 GCA_945631445.1 uncultured Corynebacterium sp.
CGGGCTGCCCGTCCCGCACCTGCCGATCGTCGGGGGAGACGCGGCCGCCCGCTGCATCGCGGCCGCCAGCGTGTTGGCCAAAGTCGCCCGCGACCACGCCATGGTGGACCTCGCCGCCGACCACCCGGCCTACGGCTTCGACGCCCACAAGGGATACTCCACGCGAGCGCATCTGGCTGCGGTGCGCCGCCACGGCGCGAGCCCGGTCCATCGCTACACTTATGCCAACGTCGTTAAGGCGCACCAAGACTTTTTGAAGGAGGCCAGCCCGTGAGCGCTGAGGAGCTCGACAACTATGAGGCCGAGGTGGAGCTGTCGCTCTACCGCGAATACCGGGACGTGGTCAGCCAATTCTCCTACGTCGTGGAGACGGACCGCCGCTTTTACCTGGCCAACGCCGTCGAGCTGATCCCGCACACCAACGGCGCCGATGTCTACTACGAAGTACGCATGTCGGACGCCTGGGTGTGGGACATGTACCGGTCCGTGCGTTTCGTCCGCTACGTGCGCGTGATCACCTACAAGGACGTCAACATCGAGGAACTGGACAAACCCGACCTCATCATGCCGGAATAACGGCCCCCGGCCCACCGACGCCATGACCAGACACCGCCACACCGCCCCTGGACCGGGGGAGTCCGACGTCTTCCACTTCGAGACCGCCTGGTGGGTCGCGGCGGAGCGGCGGCGGGTCTGGGAGATGTTTTCCGACGTCTCCTCCTGGCAGGACTGGTGGCCCGGGATCACCGATAGCCGACGAACCGGCGACCACGCCCAGCTGGTGGTGCGCAGCTCCCTGGGATACCGACTGCGCTTCACCGTCGACCTGCGGGATTCGGAGCCGCCCGAGTACGCCAGCTTTGACGTAGCCGTCGACCTGCGCGGCACCGGCCACTTCACCGGCAGCCCGGATAACGGCGGGACCCGGGTGCGGATCATGTGGTGCGTGGTCACCCGGCGTCGCCTGATCGCACTGCTGCGACCGGTCGCCAGGTGGGCGCACGCCGCCGTCATGCGCGCCGGGGAGAAAGGGCTGCGCACGGCGGTAGCACAACGCGGGTAGAAGCGGCGGGCGTGCTGGCCTCGCCTGGGGAAAACCCGCCGTGCGACGCACTTGTCCACAGCCCGGTCCCGACCGGGCCGCGGCGCAGGCACGGCCCGGGGGAGAGTGGCTCAGTGAACACACCGACACGTTCACTGAAACGGGGGATCCACCATGACCACACCGCACTCCACCGGCGCCACCCGCCCGCGCCGCCGCTCGGCTCGCCTCGGCGCCCGGGGCGAAGACTACGCCGCCGGCTACTACATCCGGCGCGGCGCCCGCGTGCTCGCCCGCAACGTCCGCTATCCCGTGGGAGAACTCGACCTGATCGTCGAAGAGGCCGACCGCACCATCGTCTTCGTCGAAGTCAAGACCCGCTCCGGTAACGGCTACGGCGGCGCCGAAGCGGTCACCGGCCGCAAACTCGCCCGCATGCGCCGGGCCGCCGCCCGCTGGCTCGACGGCCGCACCTTCCAACCCGTGCGTTTCGACGTCCTGGCCTTGACCGCCCGCGGCCGTAGCTTCGACGCCGACCTCTACGAGGGAGTCGAACATGGCGCTTGGTAGCACGCTCACGACCGCCCTCGACGGCGTCGCCGCCCGCCCCGTCACCGTCGAAGCCAACATCGGGCCCGGCCTGCCCGGCATCCACGTCGTCGGCCTCGGCGACGCCTCCGTCCGCGAATCCCGCGACCGCATCCGCACCGCCGTGGCCAACGCCCGCCTGGACTGGCCCAAAACCAAGATCGTCATCTCCATGTCCCCGGCCGCGATGCCCAAATCCGGCTCCCACTTCGATTTGCCCATCTCGTTGGCGGTGCTCTCCGCCCGACACCCGGGCGCGGCCCGCCGACTCGCCGACGTGCTCGTGCTCGGAGAGCTGGGCCTCGACGGGTCGGTCCGCCCCGTCACCGGGGTGCTGCCCGCGCTGCTCACCGCCCGGCGCCGCGGCGTGCGCACCGTGCTCATCCCGCCCGGCAACGCCGCTGAAGCGGCCTTGGTCGACGACCTCGACGTGCGCTGCGTCCCCCATCTGGCCGCCGCCTGGGACTGGGCCACCGGGACAGGTGAACTGCCCGTCGCCCAGGCTCGTCCAACGCCGTCCACCCAGCCAGGACTCGGCGATTTCGCCGACGTCGCCGGGCAACCGGAAGCCCGCTTCGCCGCGGAGATCGCCGCCGCCGGAGCCCACCACATGCTCATGATCGGCCCGCCCGGCTCCGGCAAATCCATGATCGCCCAACGCATCCCCGGCATTCTGCCCGCCTTGGCCGGCCACCAGGCGGTTGAGGCCACCGCCATCCATTCCGTCGCCGGCGCCGTGGAACCGGTCGTCCACCGCCCGCCGTTTATCGCCCCACACCATTCCGTCACCCGCTCCGCCCTGCTCGGCGGCGGCTCGGGCAACCCCCGGCCCGGCGCGATCAGCCTGGCCCATCACGGAGTGCTCTTCCTCGACGAGGTCTCCGAGATCCCCGCCCGGATCCTCGACAGTCTGCGCACTCCGCTGGAGCACGGGCGCGTCAAACTCAGCCGGGCGCGCAATGAGGTGATGTTCCCCGCCCAATTCCAGCTCATCCTCGCCGCCAACCCGTGCCGGTGCGGGGCGGAAGAGCCCGCGGCCTGCCGGTGCACAGCCAAAGAACGCGCCACATATCTGGCGAACCTGTCTGGGCCGCTGCGCGACCGGCTCGACATCGGGGTGCGGATGCATTCCGCCGGTGCGGTGCTGCACACTGACGGTGCCGAGGGCTCCGCCGTTATCGCGGAGCGGGTGGCCCAGGCCCGGGAGCGCTCCTGTCGGCGCTGGTCGCGCCACGGGGTGGGGGTCGAGGCCAACGGCCACGTCGAATCGTCTTATCTGCGCAGGCACGCCCCGGCGGATGACGCCGCCATGGCCCTGCTCGGCGCATATTTGGCCGCCGGGGACATCAGTCAACGCGGCGTGGACAGGGCGCTGAAAGTCGCCTGGAGCATCTGCGACGTGGAGGGCGGGTCAACGCCCACCCTCGATCATGTGGCCCGGGCCGTGGAACTTCGCGCCGGTACGGGAGCGGAGGTGCCGGCATGAGCGCCACCCGATCAGCCTGGGCGTATCTCAACCGGGTGGTGGAAGGCCCCAGCCGGGCGCTGCAGGCGCACCTGGCCGCCGGGCGCAGCGCCGAGGAACTGGCCCGGGGCATTCGCACGCGGGCCTCCTGGCTGGGGCCGTTGGGGCCGGAGACGGAGGCCCGTCACGCCTGGCAGCGCGCCGAGGAGGACTTGGCCGCCGCGGAGCTGGTCGGCGGCCGGCTGGTCACCCCGGACGACGCCGACTGGCCCGCCGAGGCACTGGACCACGCCTTCGGCTTCGCCGCCACCGGCTTAAGCGAGCATCTGCGCACCTACCAGTCCGACGCGGTGGCCCCGCACGGGCTGTGGGTGCGCGGCCCCTCCCTGACCGGGGCATTCGCCCAGGCGGTCGGGGTGGTCGGCACCCGGGCCAGCAGCGCCTACGGCAGAACCGTCACCGCCCAGTTGGTCCGCGGGCTCGCCCCGGCGCAGTGGACGATCCTCTCCGGCGGAGCCTTAGGCGTCGACGCCGTGGCCCACGAAGCCGCCCTGTCCGTCGGCGGGCGCACCGTCGTCGTCGCCGCCTGCGGCTTAGACCAGACCTATCCGAAGGCGCACCGCGACCTGTTTGCCCGCGTCACCGACTCCGGCGGCGCCGTGATCACCGAATACCCGCCGGGGACCACCCCGCAACGACACCGCTTCCTCACCCGCAACCGACTGGTCGCCGCCTTGAGCGCCGGCACCGTGGTCATCGAAGCCGGCTGGCGCTCCGGTGCACTGAACACCCTCAGTTGGGCCGAAGCCCTCGGCAGAATCCCCATGGCGGTGCCCGGCCCCGTCACCAACGCGGCCTCCTCCGGCTGCCACGCCCGCCTCCGCGAACACCGCGCCCAACTGGTCACCAGCGCTGAAGACGTCCGGGCCCTGCTGGAGACCCTCGGCTCAGTCGACGCCGACGCCCAGTACGAACTCGCCTTCGCCCCGGATCAGATCCAGCGGCTCTCCCGCAACGAACTCCGTGTCTATGACGCCCTTCCGGTCCACGGCGGCGCCGACGCCGACCGGATCGCCGCCGCCGCGGGCCTGCCGCTGCCGCTGACGATCCACCTCTTGCTGGATCTGGAACGCCGCGGCATGCTCGTCCGGGAAGGAAATGACTGGCGGCGCGCCGGGTT
>CALZCR010000202.1 GCA_945631445.1 uncultured Corynebacterium sp.
CCTGCCGCACACCGTCTGGACCGGATGGCGCCGCCTCGACGAGTCGGTGCGCCGGGGCGCCGGCGGATGGCGGGAAACTGTGCTGCGGGCCCGCGCGGTGCCCGTGTGCGACCAGTGACGCGGGGCGTCGTCAAGCTGCTAAATTTAAGCGGACCCGGCGCGCGACGCCCCCAGTCCCCGCGCTAAGCCCACGCCTCACCTCCTAAAGGATCCACGTGGAACTGCTCCGCTTGCTCTCCACCCGCTCGAAGCCCTATCTGGGCGCGATCGCGGCCATCGTCGTCCTGCAGACGATTTCCACCCTGGCCACGCTGTATCTTCCTTCCCTCAACGCCCGCATCATCGACGAGGGCGTGTCCCAGGGCGACGTCCCGTTCATCTGGCGCATCGGCGGAATCATGCTGGCCGTCGCGTTCGTGCAGGTGATCTCCGCCAGCATCGCCATCTGGTTCGGCGCCCGGACCTCCATGGGGGTCGGGCGCGACGTGCGCGCCGACGTCTTCGACCGCGTGACGGACTTCTCCGCGGAAGACGTCTCCCACTTCGGGGCGGCCACCTTGATCACCCGCGGCACCAACGACGTGCAACAGATCCAGATGACCTTTTTGATGGTGCTGAACTTCATGGCGCCGGTGCCGATCATGATGGTCGGCGGGGTGGTCATGGCGCTGCGCGAAGACCCCGGCCTGTCGTGGCTGGTGGGGGTGTCCGTGCTGGTGCTGCTGGTGGCGGTCGGCGCGCTGATCGCCGCGTTGATGCCGCTGTTTCAGGCCCTGCAGGGCAAGATCGACCGGATCAACGGCATCTTGCGCGAGCAGATCACGGGCGTGCGCGTCGTCCGCGCCTTCACCCGGGAGGAGCACGAGACCCGGCGTTTCGACGCCGCGAACACTGATCTGACGGGGTTGTCACTGAAGATCGGCAACCTCTTCGTGCTGATGTTCCCGGTGATCATGCTGATCCTGAACGTGGCCACCGGCGCAGTGATGTGGTTCGGCGGGATCCGCGTCGACCAGGGGCTGGTGCAGGTCGGTTCGCTGACCGCTTTCCTGCAATATCTGTTGCAGATCCTCGCCGCCGTCATGATGGGCGCCTTCATGGCGATGATGCTGCCGCGCGCCATCGTCTGCGCCCGCCGCGTCACCGAGGTGCTGCAGCGTGAACCGTCCATCGCGGAGCCCACCGAGCCCACCCCGGCGGCCCCGGCCCGCGGCGTCGTGACGTTCGAGGGCGTCGACTTCACCTACCCGGGCGCCGACGCCCCCGTCCTGGACGACATTTCCTTCACCGCCGAACCCGGCCAGGTCACCGCCGTCATCGGTGCCACCGGCTCCGGCAAGTCCTCGCTGCTGTCGTTGATTCCGCGGCTCTACGCCCCGACCGGCGGGCGGGTGCTCATCGACGGCGTGCCCGTGACCGAACTCGCGCGCCAGGACATCGTCGACCGGGTGGCCATGGTCCCGCAGAAGCCGTACCTCTTCTCCGGGACGGTGGCCAGCAACCTGCGCATCGGTGACCCCGACGCCACCGACGACGACCTCTGGGAGGCCCTCGAGATCGCCCAGGCGGACTTCGTGCGCCGGCACGAGGACGGCCTGGACATGGCGATCTCCCAGGGCGGCACCAACGTCTCCGGCGGGCAGCGCCAGCGACTCGCGATCGCCCGTTCGCTGGTGGCCAAGCCGAAGATCCATCTCTTCGACGACTCTTTTTCCGCCCTCGACGTCATGACCGACGCGCGGCTGCGGGCGGCGCTGCAGCCCATAGCCGCCGACGCCACCGTCATCGTCGTCGCCCAGCGCGTCAGCTCCATCGTCGACGCCGACCAGATCCTGGTCATGGAGGCCGGGGCCGTCACCGCCCGCGGCACCCACGAAGAATTGTTGGAGACCTCGACGACCTACCGGGAAATCGTCAGCTCCCAGATGACCGCGGAAGAGGCATAGGCCATGGCACGCACGCGCAATGAACTCGAGAACCTCAGCGACGAAGAACTGCTTGAGCTGCAGGAGAAAGCCGGCGGGGGCTCCGCGCCGCGCCAGGCAAAGAACTTCGCCGCCGCCGGCGCCCGCCTGCTGGGCCTGATCGCCCCGCACAAGGCGAAGATGGGCCTCGTCCTACTCTTGGTGACGATATCGGTGGTGCTCACCGTCTACGCCCCGCTCGTGACCGGCCGCGCCATGGACGTCATCTTCTCCGGCGCGATCTCCTCGCAGATGCCGGCCGGCACGACCCGCGAGGAGGTCATCGCCGGCCTGCGCGCCGAAGGGCAAAACACCTTCGCCGACATGCTCACCGCGATGGAACTGACCCCCGGGGCGGGCATCGACTTCGACCGGCTCGGCCAGCTGATCATGCTGATCATCGCCCTCTACGTCTTCGCCTCGCTGTTCATGTGGCTGCAGGGCTTCCTCCTCAACCGGATGGTGATGCGCGTGGTCTACGGGCTACGCGGCGACGTGGAGGCCAAGATCAACTCGCTGCCGCTGAGCTACTTCGACCGGGGCCAGCGCGGCGACATCCTCTCGCGCACCACCAACGACGTGGACAACGTGCAGCAGGCGTTGCAGCAGACGCTGTCGCAGGCGGTCCACTCACTGTTGATGCTGGTGGGCATCACCGTGATGATGTTCACCGTCTCCTGGCAGCTCGCGCTCGTGGCGCTGCTGGCGATCCCGCTGACGGCCGGGGTGCTGGCGGTGATCGGCTCGCGCTCACAGCGCCAGTTCGCCACCCAGTGGCGCTCCACCGGCATGCTCAACGGCCACATCGAGGAAACCTTCTCCGGCCACGACCTCATCCAGATCTTCGGGCGCCGGGAGCAGGCGGGCGAGGTCTTCGACCGCCGCAACGGCGAGCTCTACGAGGCGGCCGCGTCCGCGCAGTTCCTCTCCGGGCTGATGATGCCGATCATGCAGTTCATCTCCTACCTGTCTTATGTGGCCATCGCGGTCTTCGGCGGCCTGCGCGTGGCTGGCGGGCAGATGACCCTCGGCGAGGCGACCGCCTTCATCCAGTACTCTAGGCAGTTCAACCAGCCGCTCAGCGAGCTGGGCGGCATGCTGCAGATGGTGCAGTCGGGCGTGGCCTCCGCGGAGCGCATCTTCGAGCTTCTCGACGCCGAGGAGCAGCGCCCCGACACCCCCGGCGCCCGCCTCGACGGCCGCGCCCGCGGGTTGGTGGAGTTCCACGACGTGGACTTCTCCTACTCGCAGGACCAGGAGCTGATCCGCGGCCTGAGCCTGCGGGTGGAGCCCGGCCAGACCGCCGCGATCGTGGGCCCCACCGGGGCGGGCAAGACCACCCTGGTCAACCTCATCATGCGCTTCTACGAGCTCGACGGCGGCGCCATCACCCTTGACGGCACGGACATCTCCGAGCTCTCGCGCCACGAGCTGCGCTCCCAGGTGGGCATGGTGCTGCAGGATGCCGTCCTTTTTGAGGGCACCATCATGGACAACATCCGTTACGGCCGCCTCGACGCCACCGACGAGGAGGTGCTCGCCGCGGCGAAGGCGACCTACGTCGACCGCTTCGTGCACTCGCTTCCCGACGGCTACGACACCGAGATCTCCCAGGACGGCGGTTCGCTGTCCGCGGGCGAGCGGCAGCTGATCACCATCGCCCGCGCCTTCCTGTCCCAACCGGCGCTGCTGATCCTGGACGAGGCGACCTCCTCCGTGGACACCCGCACCGAAGTGCTGGTCCAGGAGGCGATGAGTGCCCTACGCGCCGAGCGCACCTCCTTCGTCATCGCACACCGCTTGTCGACGATCCGCGACGCCGACCTCATCCTGGTCATGGAGTCCGGCGCCATCGTCGAACAGGGCACCCACGACGAGCTGATCGCCGCCGAGGGCGCCTACCACCGGCTGTACCAGTCGCAGTTCGCGGCGGAAGAGTAGTCGCGGGCTGCCCGGGGCCCGGGCTGCGGTGGCCGCGGGTATCCCGGAAACGTCCCGCTAGCACTCGCCGTCAACTGTTTCAGCGGCATACCAGGACCCCGCAACGCACGCCTCCGTGCTTCCCTGCCGACGGGGTGAATACATGCATGCTCAAGAAATGGTGCCCCGACTTAACCTGACCCGTCCTACCAGGCAATTCACAGGCTATTTCGGGTAAGGAATCACCACAAATGCCTCCTCTGACGTGAACTATGCCCGTTCTCTGGGTACGGTTTCTTCCAGAAAGACATTTCTTGCGATCGGATGTCGGTCGCATTTACC
>CALZCR010000203.1 GCA_945631445.1 uncultured Corynebacterium sp.
CGCGTCAGCGCGGCGGGCCTCCGCGGCCGTGCCACGTAAGAGAGCGCCCCGCGGGCCACCCGCGACGGGCATGGGCCGGATGAGACTCCGGCCCGCACGCCCGTCGCGCAACCCGCCGCCCTCAGTGAGGCGGCCGAGCGGCTGGCCGACGTGTGGGACACGAAGGTATCGGTGACCATGGGCAAGCGCAAGGGCAAGATCGTGGTCGAGTTCGGTGATCAGGAAGACTTTGAGCGCATCATGCAGCTCATCCGGGGAGAAGAAAGCTAGCCTCGGACCATGGACGCCCGCCTGGCACCGCTGACCGCGCAGACCGCCGGGAGAATGCACTTCCAGGCCGCGCGCAGCGTGTTTTGGGAGTTGGACCCGGCGCTGGCGCGGCGCGTGGCGAAGGCGGGCGACGCGCCCTTTGAAAAAGAAGTGTGGTTGTCGAGCGTCCTGCTGACCTTCGGGGTCTGCGGGTTCAGCATCGGCTTCCCGCGCTCTGAGGTGTCCCGGCGGGCGCGGGCGACGGTGTTGTACTGCCCACGCGAAGACGCTCCGGGCGCCCAGCAGATGCCGACGGCCCCGGTCAGCGAGGACGCGGCGGTGGTGACTTCCCTGTTCATCGACCCGGCGGTGGCGGGCACCGGCCTGGAGGCCGTGCTCATGGACGCCGCGATCATGGATCTGCTGCAAAAGGGCGTCGACGCCGTGGAAGCCTTCGGGTGGCGCACAGACGCCGAAGAACCCCTGCCGCTGGCGGAAAAGCCGCAGGAGATCGGCCTGATCGACGCAGAAGTGCTGGAGTCCGCGGGTTTTGAGGTCGTGCGCGACCATCCGGTCCTGCCGCGGCTGCGCCTGGAGATGCCTCCGGCTAAAGGATTGCTCTCTGCGGAGGCGGTGGAGAAACTCCTCTCGGGCGCGGAAGCGCACGTGCGCTGAGGCGCACGTGCGCTGAGGCGCACGTGCGCTGAGCGCGGCGGAAGAGCCTTTCGTCGGCTTTAGGCCTGCTCGGCGGCCAGCAGCTCTTCGAAGCGGTAGGTGCCGGTGGCCATGTCGTCCTGATCCAACAGGTACAGCCGCTTGATGGCCACCACGATCGCCTCCGAAATGGCGTCGCGTGTCGCCGGGTCGGTCAGGGCCTTCACGTCGTCGGGGTTGCTGAGGTAACCCAGGAACAGCTCCACGGTGGGCATTTCCGTCAGCCGGAGGATGTCCCACGTGCGCGCGTGATTTCCGCAGTTGATCAGCTTGGTGCGGGCCACGATCTCCCGCTGAATGTAGCCGGAGAACATCTCCCCGGTCATCGAGGACGATCCGATCTCGGAGCCGAAGTAGAAGCTGGCCACGCCCGAGGCCTTCTCGTTCGGGTAGGAGTCGAAGCGCAGGCTGATCATCAGGTCTGCGTCGAAGGCGTTGGCGATCTCCGCCCGGTCGCGGGCGTTGGGGTCGTCGCCGCGCTGCCGGGAGATGATCGTCTCCATGCCCGTGGAGATCATGCGGCCCTCGGTGCGCTTGGCCAGGTCCCAGAGCAGTTCCTCTTCGGTGACCTCGCCGTACCTCCCGGAGACGGTCCTGCCGGTGGTGGCGCCGCCCAACCCGGGGTCGATGACGACGCGCTTGCCGGCCAGCTGCGGACCGGCGACCCGGACGTGTTCGCGTTCGCGGATGCGCAGCGGGGAGCCGCCGGTGATGCGGCGGCCCAGCAGGGACAGCGCGCGCAGCGTCTTCGGCCCGCAGATCCCGTCCTGCTGCAGCCCGGAGTTGAGCTGGTAGGTCCGCAGCGCTTCATGGGTGCACGGGCCGAAGTGCCCGTCGATGCGGTGGACGTAAAAGCCCAGCTCCTGTAGCTGGTTTTGGAGCTCGGAGACGTCGTCGCCGATCAGCTCCTGGCTCGGCTGGTACTGCAGCACCCGCGCACCGAGGCGGTACGAGGCGTGGCGCAGTTCGCGCAGGGTGGTCTCGTCGATCTTGCCGGTGGGCACGATGCCGCGCGACTGCTGGAAAGCCTTGAGCACTTCAGCGAGGTCCTCGTCGAAGAATTTGTCGTCCTCGCTGAAACTGCGGGTCTTCCACTTGCTCACGTCGCCTTCAAAAGACGTGAGCAAACCGAGACCGGCGAGAGTGGTGCGCACTTCGGCGACCCGTGGGCTGGACTCGCCTGGTCGAATGCTGTCCGTCACCGAACTACCTCCTTGGCCGTGTGGTGTGCGGCTGCAAACCCGTGGGAAAAGTACTTGCTGAGACAAGTACTGATGATCTCATACAGACTAGCAGCTACAGCTGGGCCTGAATCTTATCGACGATCTCGTTTTTCGGACGCAGGCCGATGACTTCATCGACTTTCTCCCCGTCCTTGAAAAACAGCACCGCCGGGATGGACATGATCTGGAACATCGCGCCGAGCGTGCGCTCGTCGTCGACGTTGACCTTGGCCACGGTGACCTGCTCTCCCATCTCCGCGGCGATCTCCTCGAGCATCGGCGAGAGCTTCTTGCAGGGCCCGCACCATTCCGCCCAGAAATCCACGATGACCGGCTTATCTGATTCGACGACGACCTCGCGGAAGGTGTCTTGTGTGACGTCGATGACGTTGCTCATGTTTTCTCCTGAAGTTTTTTCGTCTTCTGACTGGAAGTCTACGGTGATTGTCTACGCGTCGAGTTCGGTGAGGTAGGCCTCCGCGTCCAGCGCGGCCTTGCAGCCGGAGCCGGCGGCGGTCACGGCCTGCTGGTAGTGGTCGTCCACCAGGTCGCCGGCGGCGAAGACGCCCGTCACGCTGGTGGCGGTGGACGGCTGGGACACTTCGACGTAACCGTTCTCGTCGAGCTGCAGCTGGCCGTCGAGGAAAGTCGAGCGCGGGTCGTGGCCGATGGCCACGAACATCGCGGAGACGTCCAGCTCGGAGAGCTCGTCGGTGACGGTGTCGCGCAGCGTCAGCCCGCCGACCTTGCCGTCGGTTTCCTTCACCGCGTCGACGACCTTGTTGGTCACCAGCTCGATCTTGTCGTTCTGCTTCGCGCGGTCCAGCATGATCTGGGAGGCGCGGAACTCTTCGCGGCGGTGGATGACGGTGACCTTCTCGGCGAACTTCGTCAGGAACAACGCGTCGGTCATGGCGGTGTCGCCGCCGCCGATCACGGCGATGTGCTGGCCCTTGAAGAAGAAGCCGTCGCAGGTGGCGCAGTAGGACACGCCGCGGCCGGTCAGCTGCTGCTCGCCCGGCACGCCCAGGTGCCGCGGCGCGGAGCCGGTGGCCAGGATGACGGAACGGGCCTGGTACTCCTCGTCGCCGACGTAGATCTTCTTCATCTCGCCGGAGAGGTCGACGCGGTCGACGAGCTCCATGCGCAGGTCGGCGCCGAAGCGGATCGCTTGCGAACGCATTTCCTCCATGAGCTCCGGGCCCATGATGCCCTTCTGGAAGCCCGGGTAGTTCTCCACCTCGGTGGTGTTCATCAGTTCACCGCCGTACTCGTAGCCTTCGAAGACGATGGGTTTGAGCTCAGCGCGGGCGGCGTAGAGGGCGGCGGTGTAGCCGGCCGGGCCGGATCCGATGATGGCGACCTCGTGGATGGCGTCGGACATGAAGTGGCGTCTCCTTAGATGTGCGCGGGCCGCAGTGTCGGGCCCACAACGATTCAGGGGAAATATACGGCTCGCTCGAGGCGGCGCGGCACGCGGCAGCGCGGTGCGAACCTATGGACTGCCCGACATTGTATAACCCATGGCGACGAAAGTACGAGACACACCGTCCTTCCGGCGGTCTCACGGCACAGCGGCCCCGTCGCCCAGCGTGGCCAACGCCTCCGCCAGCGCCACCCGCCCGCGGGCCCGGCGAGACTTGATGGTACCGGGTCGCACGCCTTCCGATTCAGCGACGGAGGCGACGGTGTAACCGGCCCCGTCCACGGCCAGCAAGGCGGTGCGTTGCTCCGGGCGCAGCGTCTCCAGCGCCGTGCGCAACATCATCGCCGTCTCGTGTTCGGCGTGCGGGTCGTGCGCCAACCGCTCCTGGTAATCATGCGCCGCGTCATCCTGGTCCAACGTCGAGACTTCCCGCCGGAAACGGTGGTGGCGGAAGTCGTAGCCGGCGTTCATGACGAGCCGGTGCAGCCACGTGCTCAAGGTCGCCTCCGCCCGGTAGGAGCCCAGGTTGCGGGAGGCCTTGAACAACGCGTCCTGCAGGATGTCCTCGGCGTCGTCCTCGTTGCCCGCGGTGTAGCGGCG
>CALZCR010000204.1 GCA_945631445.1 uncultured Corynebacterium sp.
AAACCGTCGAATGGGTGGCCTACCGTGCGACTATCAGGAATCCTGGACACACTTTCTGTCCCTTAACCCACATTGTCCGCCGCGTCGTATTATGTGACGCCGTCACTGCCTCCCGCAGAGCGCGAGCAGGGGACAGGTGAGCAGGCGCGTAAGAAAATACGGCCGGTCGTTTCATCTCTCGCCGGCCGTGCGGCTCACGCCTCCAGATCGTCGAGGAGTTCGAGGAATTCCTCCGCGTAGGCCAGCCGCTTGAGCAGCTTGGCGTAGCGGGTGCGGGCCTCGGCCCGGATCTCGGCGAGGGTCTCGCGCGCCTCCTCGCCGTCCCCGTCGGCGGCGTCGAGGAAGTCGCGCATCTGTTCCAGCGTGAAGCCCAGCGGCTTCATGCGCCGCACGAGCAGAATGCGGCGGACGTCGTCCTCGGCGTAGAGACGGAAACCGCCGGGGCTGCGGCCGGAGGGGGTCACCAGGCCGACGCTGTCGTAATGGCGCAGCGTGGGGATCGACAGTCCGGTCCTTTCGGTGACCTCGCCGATTTTCAGCCCAGTGTCGTCCATCGTGTGCCTTCGTGCTCCTTGTGTCCCCGGGCCGCGTTGACGGCCTGGCGACCTCCCATTAAAGTGGCGATCGTCTCAACCCTCAAGTTACTGGAGGGTTGCCTTAGGGCGTTCGGCCCACCTGCACTGAGATGGGATATCCATGTCTGAAACTAGCACGGCGGCTCCGCGCCCCGCGCCGGACGGCGCCGGCGCACCCACCGGCGTCGTCGCGTCCTTTCGTTATGCCTTTTCCTCCCCGGCGCGGTTGCGCATGGAGGTGCTCGGCGGCCTGACCGTCGGGCTCGCCCTGATCCCGGAGGCCCTCGCGTTTTCGATCATCGCGGGCGTCGACCCGGCGGTCGGGCTGTTTTCCGCGGTGATCATGGCGATCGTCATTTCCTTCACCGGCGGGCGCCCGGCGATGATCACCGCCGCCACCGGCGCCGTCGCCCTGGTCATCGCCCCGGTGGCCCGCGACTACGGCCTCGAGTACTTCATCGCCACGGTGTGGCTGGCCGGCGGACTGCAGATCGCGATGGCGTTGCTGGGCGTGGCCAAGCTGCAGCGCTTCATCCCGCGCTCGGTGATGCTGGGCTTCGTCAACGCGTTGGGAATCCTGCTCATCGTCTCCCAGTTCGAGCACCTCGTCGACGTGCCTTGGGCGGTGTACCCGTTGGCGGCCGTCGGTTTGCTGCTGATGATCTTCTGGCCGAGGGTCACGGATCTGGTCCCGGCCCCGTTGATCACGGTGGTGGCGCTGACCGCGCTGGTGGTGCTCATCAACATCGACGTGCCGACGGTGTCCGACATGGGGGAGATGCCGACCTCCCTGCCGTCGCTGTTCATCCCGGACGTGCCGCTGAACCTGGAGACCCTCCAGATCATCTTCCCGTACGCGCTGGGCATGGCGATCGTCGGATTGATGGAGTCGCTGATGACGGCGAAGCTCGTCGACGACATCACCGACACCCACTCCGACAAGACCCGCGAGTCCTGGGGCCAGGGCGTGGCCAACATCGCCTCCGGCCTGTTCGGCGGCATGGGCGGTTGCGCGATGATCGGCCAGACGATGATCAACGTCCGCACGGCCGGCGCCCGCACCCGCTTGTCGACGCTGCTGGCCGGGGTGTTCCTCCTCGGCTTCATCATGCTGCTCAGCGACATCGTGGGCATGATCCCGATGGCCGCGCTGGTGGCGATCATGATCATGGTCGGCTTCGAGACCTTGGACCTGCACTCTCTGCGTCCGCGCACCCTGAAGTTGATGCCGCGCAGCGAAACGGCCGTCATGGTCGTGACGATCGTGGCCACCCTGGGCACCGGCAACCTGGCCATCGGGGTGGTGCTGGGCGTGATCGTCGCCATGATCATGTTCTCCCGCCGCGTCGCCCACCTGGTGCGCATCGAGAAGGTCGAGGAGCTCACGGAGGACGGCCAGGTCGAGGTGCGCACCTACCGGGTGCACGGCCAGCTGTTCTTCGCGTCGTCGAATGATCTGGTCTACCAGTTCGACTACAACGACGAGGCCGACCACATCATCATCGACATGTCCGCGGCCGAGGTGTGGGACGCCTCCACCGTGGCCACGCTGGATTCCATCACCCAGAAGTTCCAGGGCCGGGGCAAGACCTGCGAGATCATCGGCCTCGACGGCGCCAGTCTGCGCCGCCTGGAGCGGTTGTCCGGGCAGCTCGACTGACGTGTTCTTCGACTCCTGGGGCAGCGTCGCCAGAATTCTCATAGTCGGCGCGCTGGCGTATCTCATCATGGTGGCGATCGTGCGCGTCAGCGGCAAGCGCACCTTGAGCCAGCTCAACGCCTTCGACCTCATCGTCTCGGTGTCGATGGGCTCGGTGCTGGCCACCACGATCACATCTACCGATCTCACGCTCGTCGACGGGATCGTGGGCTTTGCCGTGCTCGCGGGCATGCAGTACCTGGTGGCTTGGATGTCGTCGAAGAAGCCCTCGGCGCGCACGGTCATCACCGCCAACCCCACGGTGCTGGTGCGCGACGGCGAATTACTGCACCAGCAGATCGCCGCGAACCGCCTGGTGGAAAGCGAAATCCTGCAGGCCATCCGCGCCAGCGGCACCGGCGACGTGGCCGAGGTGCGCGCGGTGGTGCTGGAGACCGACGGCACCCTCAGCGTGATCAGCGCCGCCGACTTCGGCGACGGCAGCGCGTTGCGCGACATCTAGCGCAGCAACCCCCGCTTGCTGGCGTGGAAGAGCTCCGGGTCGGCGTCCGGCTCCCGGTAGACCCGCGACGGGCGCCAGGTGGCCAGCGCGTCGTCGAGGTCGCGGGCCGCGGCGGCCAGGAAGCCCGCCAGCTCCTTGAGTACCGGCGGTTCACAGGTGGGGCACGAGTTGGCCTCGTAGACCACGAGCTCGCCGGTGGCCTGATTTTCGGCGACGTCCACTCCGCCGATGAGCGTTCCCGCGGCCTGCGAGGCGGTGCGCGCCAGCTCGGCGATCTCGTCGGTCAGCGGGCACATCGCGATGTGCCCGCCGGCGCGCACGTTGGTGATCCACGCCCCCTCCGGGGCGTAGCGGTACATGGCGAAGACGGGGTGGTGGTTGACCAGGTAGACGCGGATGTCGCGGCCGGGGTTGTCGATCCACGGCACGGCGTAGTACTGCTCGTTTTCCGGTAGTTCGGCCAGGTAGCTGCGGGCGTCGGCAAGGCTCTCCAGCTTGCCCAGCCCGCGCCCGCCGAACCCGACGGTGGGCTTGGTCACCGCCGGTCCGTCCAGTTCCTCGAACCAGTCGAGCAGCGCCTTATCGTCGCGGCCGACGATGACCGGGAAGCGCAACGCCCCGCCGGCGGCGAGCATCGCGGAATTGGTGTACTTGTTCTGCGCGCGCAGCAGGGTCAACGCGTCGTTGATCACCGGGATCCCGGCGCGCTCCACGACGTCGAGGTGCGCCATGCCGGGGTGCAACAACTCGTCGAGGACCCAGCCGACGACCAGATCGGGGCGGATCTCCCGGCCGTGGACGTGGAAGGTGACGGTATCGCGGTCGAGCCGGGTGACCAGGTCGAAGGGGTGGACCCGGATGACGGACACGCCGTGGGCGCGGAGGGCGGGGAAGAGAATGTCATGGTCTTCGTCGTCGATGTCGTCGCCCAGGAACATGATCAAGGGGCGGTCGGGGTCGAGCGGGTCGTCGAGGCGGCTGCGCATGGTCTCACTCCTTGTCTGAAGTATTAGCGCCACGTTATCGGAAAATGCGCGGCCGCAACGCCCTAGACTTGATCGCCATGACACACATGCGGCGACCGGGCACCGTGGCGGCCCTGGTGCTCCTGGGAGTGGCGGTGCGCGTCGTCGTCGCCGCGCAGGGTTGGTTCTACTGGGACGACCTGATCCTGTTGGCGCAGGCGCGCGAAACCCCGCTGGGCGAGCTGCTGCTGCGCTCGCACGACGGGCATCTGATGCCGGGGTCCTGGCTGTTGATCTGGCTGTTCGCCACGCTTGTCGACGGCCTGAACTGGCCCGCCGCGCTCACGGCCCTGGCGGCCGGCCAGCTTCTGGCCGCGGGCGCGGTGGCGTATGCGGCGTGGCGGATCTGTCCGCGCCAGGCCTGGTGGGTCACCGGGCTCTATGTCCTGGCGCCGGTCACGCTGCCGGTGACCACGTGGTTGGCTGCCGCGGTGAACTCGCTGCCCT
>CALZCR010000205.1 GCA_945631445.1 uncultured Corynebacterium sp.
GGTGGACGGTGGTCGCCGGCGTCGGGTTCTCTGGTTTTCTGGTGCTCACGGGTCGGCTGCGGGTCGGCTCCCCGGCCTTCCGGGTTGTGGCGGCGGTACTCTACGCCCTGTCGCCGCGCACGTTGAGCACGCTGACGGCGATCTCTTCGGAGACTTGGCCCGTCATGCTGGCCCCCTGGGTCCTCACGGCGTTTCTCACCGCGCGGCTGAGCTGGCGCTGCGTGGCCGCCGCCCTGATCCCCGTGGCGCTGATGGGCGCGGTCAACGCCACCGCCACGCTGGCCGCCTGCCTGCCCGCGGGCGTGGCGCTGGCCTGGCGGTTGCTCGCGTGCCCGGGGGAGAATTCCCGGCGCGGCGTCGCCGGGTTCGCGGCGGCGTGGTTGGTCGGGTGCGCGGTGGTCAGTTCGTGGTGGATCGGGCCGCTGTTGGTGTTGGGGCGGTATGCGCCGCCGTTCACGGATTTCATCGAGTCGTCGTTCGTGACCACCCGGTGGCTGAATCTGGCGGAGATGTTGCGGGGGACGACGAGTTGGTCGCCGTTCGCGGACTCGGAGCGCGTCGCGGGCGTGATGTTGGTGGCGTGGCCAGTGTTTGTGCTGGTGACGATGGCGGTGGCGGTCATCGGATTGGTGGGCCTGGCGCGGACCGCGCCGGCGCACCGGGTGCCGGCGCGCGGGTTGTGGATCACGATGTTGGCTGTGGGCATTGCGGTGTTGGGGGCGTCGCACGGGCCGTTCGGGCAGGCGTGGCTGGAGTTTCTCGACGGGCCCGGCGCGCCGCTGCGTAACGTGCACAAGTTTGATCCGCTGGTGCGCCTGCCGTTGTTGGTGGGTCTGGCCGGGATGGGGTCGGCGTTGTCGTTTCCGAAGGCGCGGGCGCAGTGGTTGGCGCCGGGGCGTCGGCACGCGGCGGCCGGGTTGGTCGTGGTGGTGGCGTTCGCGGCGGTGGCGCCGGCGTGGTCGGGGCGGTTGTTGCCGCGCGGGACGTGGGAGGAGGTGCCGGAGCATTGGGTGGCGGCGACGGATTTTCTCAACGAGCGGGCGGCGGGCACGCGTACGTTGATCACCCCGGAAGCGTCTTTCGCGCGGCAGGAGTGGGGATGGACGCGCGATGAGCCGGCACAGCCGTTGCTGGAGGTGCCGTGGGCGGTGCGCGATGCGATTCCGTTGGTGGATCCGGAGGCGATCCGGGGGCTCGACGGGGTGATGGCTGCGTTGCACGAGGACCCGGCGGCGGGCACGCGGGCGTTGCGCAGCCTGGGGGTCGGCGCGGTGCTGGTGCGCCACGACCTGGACGAGGGCGTGGGCGGCGAACTGATCGACGCCGGGGCGATCGCCGACGCCGCCGGCACGCGGGTGCATGCCTTCGGCGGCGGGGAGATCGAGGTGGTGCTGCTTGACGACGCCGCGGGCATGGCTCTCACGCAGCAGGATCCGGTGGCGGTGGCCGGCGGCGGGGAATCGCTCGCGCTGCTGGACATGCTCTACGGCCCCGGCCCGCGCGAGCTGGTCGCCTCCGGCGCGGAGGTGGTCACCGACACCCCGATGCTGGTGGCCCGCAATTACGGAACCTTGGATTCGCCGGTGTCTGCGCCGTTGGCCACGCCCGCCGAGGGCGCGGACGTGCGCAACCGCGTCATGGACTACCCGTCGGCCGGCCCGTTGACCCGGGTGGACGAGCACGGTGGGCGGGTCGCCGCGTCGAGTTCGGCGGCCGACGCCACCAGCTTCGGCGGGGCCGACCCGGCGCGCTCGATCACGGCGGCGGTCGACGGCGACGAGCGCACCGCGTGGTGGCCGACGCCCGGACCGGCGGAGGGCGAGTGGATCCAGCTGCGCGGGGATTTCCCGGCGCAGGCCAGTCTGCGGATCACAGCCACGGACGACGCCACGGTGGTGGTCTCCACCGGCCCGCTGGACTCGGACGCCCCGCAGGTCGAGGTGCCCCTGGCCGCGGGCGAGGAGACTGAGGTCGTCGTGCCGGGCCCGGCAACGCAGACCATCCGGGTCACCCTCGCCGGACCTGCGCCCGTGGGCGTCGCGGAACTCGCCGTCGAAGACCACCCCGTGGAGCGGGCGGTCACCGTGCCGGACACCTCCCCCGAGGTGCGGCAATTCCTCTTCCAACGCATCGTCGTGGACACCGGGGTCATCATCCGCGATTTCACCGTCCCGCGCGAGATGACCGTCGAGGTCGGCCTCGGCGACGGCGACGACGAGGTGCTCATCGACGGTACGGCTCACCCCGCCGGCGCGGAGATCACCCTGCAACCCGGTGAGCACCGCCTGCGCACCGACGCCCGCTGGGTCACGCTCACCGAACTCGGCTTTAACCCCAGCCCCGCGTTCACCGACACGGGCACGCAGGTCCCGCCCGCCGACTCGCAGCGCCTGCTGCTGACGGCCCGCTCCGCGAACCCCGGATTAGAAGCCGAGCTCGACGGGGTCGCGTTGCAGCCGCGCCGGGTGGATGCGGGCATGCAGGCTTTTGTGATTCCGCCCGGCCTCGGCGGTCAGGTCACCTTCTCCTTCGCGGGCGACCCGGCCTACCGGGCGGCGTTGCTCGGCGGCGGGATCGCCGCGGCCGCGCTGACCCTGCTGTGCGCGGTGTTCCTGGTCGCCACTCGCGGGCGTCGTCACGCAGGTGCGGACCTGGTGGAGCGCCCCGGCTCCGGGTGGGGGTTGCTCGTGACCATGGCGGCGGCGCTGACCGTCGCGGTCGGGTGGGCTGGCCTGGCCGCCGTGCTCGTCGCCGCGGCAATCCGCCGCTTCACGGTCATCCCGGCGCCGCTGCTGGCCGGGGCGGCCGGGGCGATCGCGGGCGCCTGGCTCGCGCGCGCCCCCTGGCCCGACGCAGCTTACGCCGGGGACGAACTCGCGCTGGCGGCGGTCTGCGCGCTCGCAGTGTCGTGCCTGGTCGTCGACGTCGACGACCCGCGCGCCCCCAGGGAACGCACGAAACGGCGGGCCGGCTCCTCGATAAAGACATAACTCGCCGCGGAGACCACCACCGTGATCACCGCGGTGAGTGCGAAGACCGGCAGAAAATCCTGCCCGCCCTGGAAGTAGTCGATCCCGCTCAGCGGGAAGACCACCGCCATGACCGCCAGGTGCCACAAAAACACCGAATACGAGATCCGCCCCAGCCACGTCATCGGCGGCGACGCCAACCACCCGTCCGCCGGAGCCAGCGCATAGGGCACGACCAGCGCCGCGGCGAACACCGTGCCCGCCAGAATGCGCAGCACGAACTCCCCTGGCGACGGGTGCGTCAACCCCAGCGGGCCGAAGAACTCCTGCCCCGCCATCCAGGCCGTGACTAGGGCCAGCGCCCACCACAGCCAGCGGATACGCAGCACCCGCCGCACCCGCGGGCCGACCCGCCCCTCGCACTCGGCGGTAAGTATCCCCACCGCGAACCAGCACGCATAGGCCGGCGGCCAAATCTGCCGGTTGGCCACCCCCTCCGCCGGGGTGGCCTCCACGAACGGCAGAAACGCCCACCCCAGGCTCAGCGCCGCCACCAGCACCGTCAACACGATACGCCCGGTGCGCCGCGCCGGGGCCAGCAGCACCAGCACCGGGAGTGCCACGTAGAAGGCCATTTCCACGCACAGCGACCACAGGTGCGTCAGCCCGGGGGCGAGCCCGTCGGCGACGTAGATCTGGGTCATGGTCAGGTTCGCCAGGATCTGGCCCAGGTCCATGCCGGCGGCGTCGGGAAGCAGCAGCACCACCGCCGTCACGCACGCGAGGTAGGCGGGCAGGATGCGACCGAGGCGGTTGCGTAAGTAGCGGGCGACGTCCCCGCCGGTGCGGATGCGGCGCCCGCCCAGCTGGCCCCGCCAGAGCAAAAACGCCGACAGCGCGAAGAACACCGCGACGAAGTAATCGAAACGCGCCAGCACCGACCCCACCGGGGTGGCGGGGTCCATGCCGGTCTGGAAGGAGACGTGGGTGGCGAGCACCCCGAAGGAGGCGACGGCGCGCAGTCCCTCCAACGACGGGTTGAAGGCCCTTTTATATGATGGTGACACACTGGCCGTGGCTATTTCGCCCACCTCGCTCACATCTGACTGCCGCACGTGCTTGTCTTGGTAGCGAACAGTGTATCCAGCCCCATCGACGAGGACGCGCGAGTGAAGAGATCAACGACCACCCCGAACCGGCGGTGGATGCTGTGGCTGCTCATC
>CALZCR010000206.1 GCA_945631445.1 uncultured Corynebacterium sp.
GACGACGCCTGGCTGGTCGGCCAGTCCTTCACCGTCGACGCGATGGCCGGGCGAGACGTCGTCATCGAAAAGCTCGCCTCCGCCGCCACCTCCCGCGACCGGGCGCTGTCCACCCCGCTGCGCGACGCCGAGAAGCGCATCATGCGCATGCCCGACTACGACGACCTCGTCTCCACCCACTCTCGCCGCTGGGAACGGCTCTGGAAGGTCTTCGGCATGAAGCTGCCCACCGGCCGCACTGACGCCCTGGCCCTGTCGTTCAACGCCTTCCACGTCCTGCAGAACACCGCCCTGGTCGACCGCGACCTCGACGCCGGCACCCCCGCGCGCGGCCTCGACGGGGAGGGCTACCGCGGGCACATTTTCTGGGACGAGATCTTCGTCTACCCGATGCTCACCCTGCGCCAGCCCGCCCTGACCCGCGCGCTGCTGCTCTACCGCTACCGACGCCTGGACGAGGCCCGCCAGATGGCCGAGCAGGAAGGTCTGCGGGGCGCCCGCTTCCCCTGGCAGTCCGGCTCCGACGGGCGCGAAGAAACCCCCAGCCAGCTGTACAACCCCATGAACGGGGAATGGATGCCCGATAATTCGCACCACCAGTACCACGTCGGGCTGGACGCCGCCTACAGCGTCTGGCAGTACTACCAGGTCACCGGGGACCAGGCCTTCCTCACCGACGTCGGCGCCGAGCTGCTCGTCGAAGTCGCCCGCATGTTCGCCTCCAAAGCGACCTACGACCCGGAGAGCGACCGCTACTCCATCGCCGGGGTGATGGGCCCCGACGAATTCCACGACGGCTACCCCGACGCCCCCGGCGAAGGGCTGCGCGACAACGCCTACACCAACGTGCTGACGTCCTGGGCCCTGTCCCGCGCCCGCATCGCCCTCGGCCACCTGGACCCGCACGTCGCCGCCTCCCTGCGCGACCAGCTGGGCCTGACGCACGCGGAAATCGAGGAATGGGACCACATCGCCCGCCGGCTGCGGCTGGTCTTCCACGAAGACGGGGTGCTCAGCCAATTCGACGGCTACGAAGACCTGAAGGAATTCGACTGGGAAGGCTACAAAGAAAAATACGACGACATCGGCCGCCTCGACCTGATCCTGGGCTCCGAAGGCGACAGCCCCAACGCCTACAAAGTCTCGAAACAGGCCGACACCGTCATGCTCTTTTATCTCTTCTCCGAGGACGAGCTCGGCGCCCTGCTGGCGCGCATGGGTTATCAGATGTCGCGCGAACAGGTCACCCGCACGATCAACTACTACTACGACCGCAGCTCGCACGGCTCCACGCTCAGCGAGTTCATCCACGCCTGGGCGTTTAGCCGCTGCGACCTGGACACGTCGTGGCGCATGTACCAGGACGCGCTGTTGGCGGACTTAGAAAACAGCAAGGGCAGCTCCACCGGCGAAGGCATCCACCTCGGCGTGATGGCCGGCACCGTGGACATGCTCATCCGCGCCTACAGCGGGCTGCAGATCCGCGGCGACGACCTGGTGCTCGACCCGAACATGCCCAGCGCGGTGCCGGAGCTGGAATTCCAGATCCACTTCCGTGGCCAGCCCGTGCAGATCGTCCTGGAGCAAGACGAGGTGTCGCTGGAGCTGCACCGGGGCAGTCAGCTTCCGCTGAACGTGGTGGTTCGCGGTGTGCACCGTAAACTCAACCCGGGCGAGCGCTGGGTGGCCCCGCTCCCGCTGCGCGAGTGACGGCCGCCTAGTTCAGGCCCGCGTAAGAGTGCAGCCCCGAGACCACCATGTTGATGAAGAAGAGGTTGAAGATCATGGTGGCCAGCGCGACGATGTTGATGATCGCCGCCTTCCAGCCCTTCCAGCTCGGGGTGGCGCGCGCGTGCAGGTACGCCGCGTAGAGCACCCAGGTGATCAGCGAGACCGTCTCCTTCGGGTCCCAGCCCCAGAAGCGGCCCCAGGCGCTCTCCGCCCAGATGGCGCCGAGCAAGATGCCCAGGCCGAAGGTCGGCAGCGTGATGATCGCGGCGCGGTAGGCCAGAGAATCCAGCTTCTTGGCCGTCGGCAGCGGCTTGGCCAAGGCGCCGAAGAAACCCTTCTCCTTGCCCGGGGCCTGCCACAAGCGCAGCAGGTACAGCAGCGCCGCCACGCCGGAGACGATGCCGACGGAAGCGCCGATGGCGACGGTGGAGACGTGGATGGGCAGCCAGTTGGACTGCAGCGCCGGGACGACCGGGGCGGATTCGGCGTACAGGTCGGTGCCGCCGTAGAACATCAAGGCCAGCATCGGGGTCAGGATCCACGGCCACAGGGAGCGCCAGGACCGGCGGTGCAAGGCGATGGCGGCCGCGACCATGACGCCGAGGGTGATGCCCAGCATGTACTCGTAGAGGTTGCTCAGCGGGAAGCGCTCCACCGCGAAACCGCGCACCACCCAGGCGACGGCGTGCAAGACGATGCCCAGCCACACCAGCGACTGCGTCATTCCCGCGAGCTTGTCGGCGCCGCGTTCACGCTTTTGCAGTTCCTCGTCGGGCGTCGAGGGAAGGTCGGTCGGCGTGGACCCGCCGGCGCCGCCGCCGACGGCCACCAGCTCCTTGTGCTCCGCCTTCGCCGCGGCGCGTTCCCGGCGGGCGTCGATGACGCCCTGCATCCGGCCGTAATAAAACAGCGCCAGGAACAAGGCGACGACATAAACGACGAACGCCGACTGGAAAGCCAGGTCCGAGAAATTTGAGAGAGTCTGATTGACAGGCATGTGGCGGGATCCCTCGATCTGTGTGTGATGACTACTAGGTGACGCTACCCCACCTTTCGGAGGGGCTCCAACCTCCGAATCAGCGAGGCGCGACGTTGATGATGTCGTCGTCGACGAGGTCGTCTTCCTCCACCTCGTCGGCGTCCGGCAGCTCGAGGACGGAGCGGCCGATGCGGTCGAACTCCGGCCCCCAACCGGCGCGGTCGGTGCGGGCGAGCCCGCCCAGCTCCACCTGCGTGCCGCCGTCGGCCGCCGGGCTCAGTCGCAGGAAGATGCGGCGGCGCTTGATGGTCAGGGAACCGACCAGGGCGACGAGCATCGTCACCGTAGAGATGAGCACCCAGACCTGGAAGGGGTCGTGGGAGACCTGGTAGTTGGCGAACTCGGCGGCGCCGTCGAAGGTGATCACGGTGCCGTCGTCGAGCGTGACGGACTCGTCCTGCTCCAGGTTGACGCGCTCGATGCGCTGCAGCTGACCGGAGTGGATCAGCGTCGGGTCCAGCTCGAAGATCGACTGGGCGCGGCCGGTGTCCAGGCCCGCGTCGCCGCGGTAGACGTCGATGGCCACGGCTGGGTCGCGCATCTGGGGGAACCCGGAGGTCAGCAGCTCACCGTTTTCGCCCTCCCACTGGGCGGTCGGGGCGAACAGGCCCTGGATCGCGATCTGGTTCTGCCGACGCTCGTACAGGTCGGGGAAGGTGCCGGCCGGCGGGTCGAAGCGCATCACGCCGGAGGACAGGAAGAAGGTCGGGTCGGTCGGCTCCCACTGGATCATTTGGGTGCGGGTCTCCCCGTCCGGCCAGGTGACGGTGAACTGCGGGGCGAAACCGTGGCCCTGCAGGTACACGCGGTCCCCGGCGACGCGCAGCGGGTGGTTGACCTGCAGCTGATAATCCTCCCAGGTCTCCGGGTCGGTGGTGATGTCCTCGCCGACGGCGTAGGAGATGTCTGAGGTGAACATCTCGGCCTGGCCGTTGGGCAGGTAGTCGGCGTGGAAGTTATGGCTGATGAAGCAGAAGGGGTGCAGTCCGGTGCCGTCGAAGAGCGGGCCGGCGCGGAAGGAGTCGTAGTTGGCGGTCGAGGTGTTGCAGAACTCCTGCGACTGTTCCACGTCCACCGCATACGGCGACTGGGAGTCCGTGACGACGATGGCCTGGCCTTCGTATCGCACCATCGCGCCGGCGGCCATCGTCAGCATCATCGCCACCAACGCCAGGTGGAAAATCAGGTTGGCCAGCTCGCGGCCGTAGCCCTTTTCCGCGGAGATGGAGTAGGCGCCCGCCCGGTCCTGCGCCGGGGAGTGCTCGGAGACGTGCCAGCCCTTGAGCTGTTTCAGTGCCGTCGCCTTGACCTCCTCGAAGCCTCGCTCCGTCGTTCCGAGGTGATGCAGGGGAAGGCGGCTTAAGTTCCGCGGCGCACGCGTCGGCGGGGTGCGGTACGCCTGCCAGTGGTCCAGC
>CALZCR010000207.1 GCA_945631445.1 uncultured Corynebacterium sp.
GAGGGCGACGACGGCGGCCAGCAGGGCGACGACGGCGGCCAGCAGGGCGGCGACGATGGCTGCGAAGGCGCGGCGCGTGGGGAGGGTGCGGGAGCGGGACACGAAAACCTCTCGATATTATTGTCACATGCGCAACTAGGGTTCCAGTAGTTTACTTACGCAACTCTAACTGCTTTGCGGGGGCGGGCAACCATCTGCCAGTGACGTCGGCCCCCGTGACCATTTCGTTACACCCGAGTGCGCCAGTAGTGCATTGAGCAAGGTTGGCGAGTATCGTTACGGGGCATTCGCTTTCAATCCTCCAAGGAGAACCCCTTCGTGACGTCCTATCCCGAGTTCCGAAACGTCGCCATCGTCGCACACGTCGATCACGGCAAGACCACCCTCGTCAACGCCATGCTGGAGCAGTCCGGCGCCTTCGGCGACCACGGCGGCGTGACCGACCGCGTCATGGACTCCGGCGACCTGGAACGCGAGAAGGGCATCACCATTCTCGCCAAGAACACCTCCATCCGTCGTCAGGGGAAGGGCAAGGACGGCGCCGACCTCGTCATCAACGTCGTTGACACCCCCGGTCACGCCGACTTCGGCGGCGAGGTCGAACGCGGCCTGTCCATGGTCGACGGCGTCGTCTTGCTCGTCGACGCCTCCGAGGGCCCGCTGCCGCAGACCCGCTTCGTGCTGTCCAAGGCGCTCGCCGCCAAGATGCCCGTGATCATCTGCGTCAACAAGACCGACCGCCCGGACGCCCGCATCGACGAGGTCGTCGAGGAAGCCCAAGACCTGCTCCTCGAGCTGGCCTCCACCATCGACGACCCGGAGGCCGCCGAGGCCGCCGAGACCCTGCTGGATCTGCCGGTGCTGTTCACCTCCGGCCGTGAGGGCAAGGCCTCGACCGAGAACCCGGGCAACGGCAACCCCCCGGAGGCCGACAACCTGCAGGCGCTCTTCGACGTCATCTACAACGTCCTGCCGGAGCCTTCCGCAGACGTCGACGCCCCGCTGCAGGCACATGTCACGAACCTGGACTC
This sequence comes from uncultured Corynebacterium sp., assembly GCA_945631445.1. Lineage (GTDB taxonomy): Bacteria > Actinomycetota > Actinomycetes > Mycobacteriales > Mycobacteriaceae > Corynebacterium. The sequence continues at coordinate 1,032 of CALZCR010000207.1, forward strand.
CTCCTCCTTCCTCGGCCGCATCGGCCTGGTCCGCATCCACAAGGGCACCCTGAAGAAGGGCCAGACCGTCGCCTGGATCCACCACGACGAAGACGGCAACCAGGAAATCAAGAACGTCCGCGTCGCCGAGCTGCTGACCACCATCGGCGTCAACCGCGTCTCCACCGACGGACCGGTCATCGCCGGTGACATTGCCGCGATCTCCGGCATCGAAAACATCATGATCGGCGACACCCTCACCGACCCGGAGCACCCGGAGGCGCTGCCCCCGATCTCCGTCGACAAGCCGGCCATCTCCATGACCATCGGCGTCAACAACTCGCCCATGGCCGGCCGGGGTGGCGGCGACAAGATGACCGCCCGCATGATCAAGGACCGCCTCGACCAGGAGCTCATCGGCAACGTGTCGCTGCAGGTCCTGCCGACCGAGCGTCCCGACGCCTGGGAAGTCCGCGGTCGCGGCGAGATGGCCCTGACCGTGCTCATCGAGACCATGCGCCGCGAGGGTTTCGAGTTGACCGTGGGCAAGCCGCAGGTGGTCACCGAGGAAATCGACGGCAAGCTCCACGAACCCTACGACCACATGGTCATCGACGCCCCCAGCGAGTACCAGGGCAACGTCACCCAGCTGATGGCCGCCCGCAAGGGCCAGATGACCGCGATGAGCGCCGGCGCGGGCGACTGGATCCGCATGGAGTTCGACGTCCCCTCCCGCGGGCTGATCGGCTTCCGCACCACCTTCATGACGGAGACCCACGGCGCCGGCATCGCCAACTCCTTCCCGATCGAGCCGCGCCCGTGGGCCGGCGAAATCAAGGGCCGCCCGACCGGCTCCCTGGTCGCCGACCGCACCGGCAAGATCACCGCTTTCGCCCTGCAGTCCCTGGCCGATCGCGGCACCTTCTTCGTCGAGCCGGGCTCGGAGGCCTACGAGGGCATGGTCGTCGGCGCGAACAACCGCGACGAGGACATGGACGTCAACATCACCAGGGAAAAGAAGCTGACGAACATGCGCGCCGCCAGCGCGGACACCACCGTCACGCTGAACAAGGCGAAGACCCTCTCCCTGGAAGAGGCCGTCGAGTTCTGCGGCGCCGACGAGTGCGTCGAGGTCGCCCCGGACGTCATGCGCGTGCGCAAGCTCATTCTCGGCGCCACCGAACGCGGCCGCGCCCGCTCCCGCGAGAAGAACCTCAACAAGTAACTCTTCTCCCGTGCGCATGACGGCGCCCGCCGGGGTCGGGCTGATGTTCGCCACCAACGGCGCCGCCTTTGCGTCCCTTTTGCCCTGGTACCCGACGCTGAAAGACCAGTGGCAGCTTTCCGACGCCCTCTTCGGCCTGCTGGTGGCCTGCTTCGCGGCGGGCTCGCTGCTGTCGACGGCCCTGCCGGCCTGGGCCGAGCGACGCTTCGGCCCCCGGGCCACGGTGCTGGCCGGCACCCTCGTGCTCGCCACCGCGGCCGCCGCCGTCGGCCTCGCCCCCGGGCCGTGGACATTCGCCCTCATTTTGCTGGTGTTCGGGGTGTTCGACGCGGTGGTTGACGTCTCCCAGAACGTCATCGGCGTGCGTGTCCAAAACGCCCTCGAGAAGTCGATCCTGTCGTCCCTGCACGCCTGCTGGTCGTTGGGCGCGGTCGCGGGCGGCGCCGCCGCCACCTGGGCCGCGACCAGCGGCGTCGGGATCACGGCCCACCTGACGATCGCCGCGGCCGTCGTGGCCGCCGCCATCGTGCTGGCCGGCTGGCTGGTCGGTCCGCTCCCGCGCCCGGCCCCGGCCGTCAGCCGGGACGACGGCATCGCCGTACCCCGCGTCCCGCTGACCCGGATTCTGCGGCTGTCGCTGCCGGTGGCCCTGGTCGCCGGCGCCGGCACGGTGGTCGAAGACGTCGCCAACAACTGGGCCGGACTGGCGGCGGTCTCTTTCGCCGGGACGCCGCTGGCGCAGGCGGGCGTCGCCCTGACGGTGACGCTCGGCGCCCAGATGATCGGACGCTTCACCGGCGACCCGCTGATCAACCGGTTCGGCCGGGTCGCCGTGGCCCGCGCGGGCGGGCTGCTGATCGCCGCCGGGGGAGTGCTCGTGATCGTGGCCCAGGGCCCCGCCCCGCTGTATGCCGGCCTGGCGGCGGCGGGATTCGGATGCGCCACGCTGGTGCCCAGCGCTTATGCCGCCGCAGCCGCGTTGCCGGGCCTGCGTCCCAGCGACGGGGTCACCGCCGTCAGCTGGCTGATGCGGGTGGGTTTCCTGACGGCCAGCCCCGTCATCGGCCTGATCGCCGGTGGAAGCGACCTGCGCGTGGCCCTGGGGACACTCGTCGTCATCGGCCTCGTCGTGGTGCTGTGCGCACCCGCATTGCGCGCCCGGGCTCCGGAGCTGGTAGGTACTAAAGAATGACGTTTCGTCCCGGTTTGCGCGTGGCGGCGGCGATGATCGCCGCCGGCCTCCTCGTCGGTTGCTCCGCCCGCCCTGGCCCGGCGCCGGTCGTGGAGCCTGAGCCCCCCACCGCCACCACGACCACCACCACGACCACGACCACCAGCCGTCCGCCGAGCCCGACCCGGACGTCCATCGGGGCGGGGGTGGAGCCGTTGCGCAACGGCCTGAACCCGCACCTGGTGGGCGACAGCATGGCCACCGTCGAGTCGATCGCGGACCTCGTGCTGCCCAGCGCGTTCTGGCGCGGACAGATGGACACGAACCTGCTGGTCTCCGCGGAAGAAATCGATGGCCCGGCGACCCAGACCGTCCGGTACGTCATCTCCCCGGCGGCGCAATGGTCCGACGGCACCCCGATCACCGGCGCCGACTTCAGCTACCTGTGGCGGGCGCTGACCACCACCCCCGGCGTCGTCGACCCAGCCGGGTACCTGGCCATCTCCGACATCCGCACCTCCGACGGCGGCAAAACCGTCGACGTCGACTTCCACCAGCGCGTCGACGACTTCCGCCCGCTGTTTCACCACCTGCTGCCCAGCCACCTCGCCGAAGCCGACGCCTCCGACTTCGCCACCGCCTACTTCGCCACCATCCCCGCCTCCGGCGGGCGCTACATGGTCGCCAACGTGGACCGGGCCCGGGGCATGATCACCCTGCATCGCAACGACCGGTTCTGGGGCCAAGGCACGGCAGCCACGGACGTGCTCTC
>CALZCR010000208.1 GCA_945631445.1 uncultured Corynebacterium sp.
GCTACCCCTGGAGTTGCGGAACCGTCTTGGCGCGAAGATACTGGGGCGCACTCCTACCGGGGATGGAGAGAAGGGCACCGCCAACCTCATCCGAGCCACCCGCTCACCCAGCAGGAGTACGCCTGACGTCTCATGTGCAGAGTATGACTGCACCCCACTGACCCCATCCCTTCCTGTGGCTCCTGCCGCACACACGAAGGATGACGTCCGGGGACTTCACAGTAGTCACACTACGACGGAGAAATCACAGAACTTCACGGTGCTACCCGCAACGGTGGGAGCACCACATCAAAAAACACACGGGAACGCTGCATTTCAGCGTCCCCTTTTCCGTGCCATCATCACAGTCCTCGAACAGGAAGGACGCCCCAGCTATGTCAGCAATGGTGCTCCTTGGCCTCGTCGCCTCCGTCGCCCTTCTGGTCGCTTTTGCCCTCCTCAACATGGGCAAACTCACCCCGAACCACTACAGCTATCAAATCCTCAACTTCGTCGGAGCCGGTTTCCTGGCCGCCTCCGCATTCAACCCGATGAACGCCGGCGTCTTCTGGACCGAAGTGGTCTGGGCGCTGCTCGGCCTCTACGGCATCGTCACCATCTGGCGGAAGCGCCGTGCGAGCCAGACCGCCCCGGCCGCGGCTCCGGCTCCGGTGACCCAGGTTGTCTCCACCGACCCGCTTCCCTCCACCCCGTTCCCCGTGGCCGCGTAGCGGACCAGAAAACAAGAGTGTGACCGTGGAATCTTTGACTCTTTCCCACGAAATCGGCATCCTCGCCGGAATCTTCCTCGTCGCGGCCTACGGGCTGATGAACTTCGGGGTGCTGGACACCTCGTCCCCGCTCTACCAGTCGCTGAACGTGCTGGGTGCGCTGGGTTTCGCCTACACCGCCTTTGCGCCGTTCAACCCCGGCCTGCTGATCACCGAAATCGTCTGGGCCGTCGTCGCCGTGGCGTTCTTGTGGAAGATCTTCACCCGCAAGAACACCGCGACGGACGAGGGGGCTGAGGCCGAGGTCGCCGAGACTGAGCTTGCCGACGCCCACGTGGCAGAAGAACCCGCCCTGGAGACCGTCCCGAACCGGTAATAATCATTACTGCAGTTCCGCGCGCCCCCAGCGAACACAGAACATCAACGCCCGCCCGCATCAGTTGTCACTGACCCGGGGCGGGCGTCACGCCTTCACGCTCACGCGCCACCAGCGCGAAGAACTACCAAATGTTCACGCGCTTACTCGGTGCGATCCACATCGGAGAGGATTCGTCGACCTCGGGGAAGGCCTCGTAGAACTCGTCGATGTTGGCGGCGATCTGGTTGCAGCGGAACTCGGCGGGGGAGTGCGGGTCGATCGCCAGGTACTGCTGCTGCATCTCCGGGCGGATGGCGGTGCGCCACACCCGCGACCAGGACAAAAACAGGCGCTGCATGCCGGTGAACTCGCGCTCGTTCAGGCCCGGCTCGGCGCCGTCGGCCTCGAAGCGGGCGGGTTCTTCCTCACCGTTCTCGTCGATCCACATCTGATAGGCCACCACCGCGATGCCGAGGCCGCCCAGGTCGCCGATGTTTTCACCCAGGGTGAATTCGCCGTTGACGCCCGTGGTGTCTGTGCCCTCCAGCACGCGCGGGACCAGGCCGTCGAACTGCTCGACCAGCTGATCGGTTAGCTTCTTGAACTCCGCGCGGTCCTCGTCGCTCCACCAGGACTTCAGGTTGCCGTGGCCGTCGTACTGGGAACCCTGGTCGTCGAAGCCGTGGCCGATTTCGTGGCCGATGACCGCGCCGATCGCGCCGAAGTTCTCGGCCTGGGGCGCTTCCGGGTCGTAGAACGGCGGGCGCAGGATGGCCGCCGGGAAGGTGATGTCGTTGACCACCGGATGATAGAAGGCGTTGACGGTCTGCGGGGTGGTCACCCACTCGTCGCGGTCGGCGGGCTTGCCGATCTTGGCCAGCTCATAGTCGTGCAGGAACGCGGCGCCGGCGCGCACGTTCTCCAGCAAGCTCGCCCCGCCGGCCGCAAAGTCCAGGCCCTCGTAGGAGCGCCAGGAATCCGGGTAGCCGATCTTGGCGCGGAAGAGCTTGAGCTTCTCCAAAGCACGGGACTTGGTCTCGTCGGTCATCCACGGCAGCGCCTGAATCCGCTGCTCATAGGCGCGAGTGAGGTAGTCGACGAGGGTGAGCATGTGCTCCTTCGACGACGCCGGGAAGTGCCGGTCGACGAAGATGCGGCCGATCTCATGGCCTACCAGCGACTCCGCCAGGGTCACGCCGCGCTTCCAGCGGTCCTTCTGCTCCGTGGCACCGGAGAGCTTCGTGCCGTAGAACTCGAAGTTCTTCGCGCCGACCTCCTCCGGCAGCAGCCCGGCGCGCGAGCGCAGGATGTGCCAGGTGCCCCACAGCTGCCAGTCGGCGAGGTTGTCGTCGCGCAGCAGCTCCTCGAAGTGCTGAACGTAACTGGGCATCATGTTGACCACCCGGCCCTCGCCTACGCCGGCGGCGCCGAGCAGGGCGCGCACGTCGGAACCCAGCTCGGAAAACTCCATCGGGTTATAGGTCTTGACGGCGTCGCGGGAGGAGACCACGTCCCAGTGCCCGGCCGCGATCTGCGACTCGAGGGCGACGATGCGGATCGCCGCGGTCTGCGCGTCCAGGCCGAATAAGCGCGCCGGGTCGAGGAAGCCGAGCATCTCGGCGATGTGGTCCTGGTACGCGGCGAGCGTGTCGGCGTGGGCGTCCTCGCGGTAGTAGGCCTCGTCGGGCAGGCCGAGCCCGGACTGGAACAGGTAAGCCACGGCGTCTTCGCCGGTGGAGTCTTTTTCCACCCAGAAGCTCACCGGGGCGCCGACACCAGTGCGCTCGAGTTCGCCTAAGTTGCGGGCGAAGGCTTCGGCGTCGGGTGCGGTGAGCAGGTCGAGGTCTTTGTCCAGCGGCGCCATGCCGGCGGCATTGACGCCTTCGACGTCCATGAAGGAGCCGTAGAGGGTGCCGGCGCGTCCGGCGTCTTCCTCGACGATGGCGCGGACGTCGATTTCGGCGTCGTCGCGAAGCTTGTGGAAGGTGCCGTCGACGCCGCGGTCGTCGGGGATGACATGCGAGTCGAGCCAGGGTCCGTTGACATATGTGTAAAGGTCTTTCATGGCTTCCACTCTATGTCAGACGCTGCGGTTACAGTGGTGGTCATGCATTCCTATCAGCTGCAGCCGGCCAAGGCCGGACGAACGTGGTGGGCCAGCGTCGGAGTGACGTTGGTGGTGCTGCTGGCGCCGGTCGTGCTCTGGTTACCCGCCCCCGCCCCGGAGGGCACGGAGTCCGCGGTGGTCTTGGGCTCCGGGGAGTGGGAGATCCCGTTGACCGTGGACGGGGATCCGGTGCGCTGCGAGGACAACGCGCTGAGTCTGGCGGCGAGCTGGTGGTGCGGGGAAACGATCGTCGTGGACACGCTCACCGACCGGGCGACCGACGACCCGGATCAGGCGCTGCGGCGCCTGACCTCGGGGTTGACGGGCTGGCCGGAGAACACCTCAGACGACATCCTGCGGGAGGGCGGGGCGCGCATGCTCGTCGACGCCCGCAGCCGCACCGTCGGCATGTCCCTGCAGGGCACCGGCGACTACGAGGGCGTGCAGACCTTCGTCACGGTCAGCGGCGTGGGGGAGGAGCTGGCGCTCTTCGTCGACGCCGTGTGGCGGGCCTTCACCGGTGAAGAGCTGCCCGAGGCGGTCGCCTCTTTGATCAGCGGGATGAGCGGCGGCCCGCACGGGCAGGATTCCGTGCTGCCGGAGCTGTTTTTGGACCGGGAGGTGACGGTGTGAGCCAGCTGTTTCGGTGGACGCTGATCGTGCTGGCGATCGTGGGCGTGCCCACGGCGGCGCTGTCGCTGCTGCTCGGGGTGTTTTCCTCCGGCGCCGGCCTGGTCATCGGTCTGGTCCTGGGCGCGGTCTACACCGCCGTGATCGTGCTGGTGCTGCGCGCCATGCCGATCTGGCCCGTCGGCGGGGCGGGCGCGGTATGGGTGTTGTCGTGTCTGATCTGGGGCTCCGGGATCGCGACTCTGGCGGCGTTGGTCACAACCGTGCCGGTCATCGAGCTCACGCAGCTCGCCGGGTGGGAGCAGGCGGTCTACTCCTTCGGCGGGGCATACCCGGAGGAGATCGGCA
>CALZCR010000209.1 GCA_945631445.1 uncultured Corynebacterium sp.
CGTGTCAGCATGCCACAACCGGGGTGTGCGGTGGCCGCGGTGGCGGGAAACACCTGCCGAGGATGTGCGGTGCCCCGGGGGCGGGCGGGTAGACTGGCGCGGAGAATTATTGGGTCGCGCACCGTCCGATTGGCTGAGCACTCAACGAAGTAACGCGTACAAGGAGAACTGACGATGAAGCTGACCAAATTGACCGCGCTGGTGGCCGCCGTGGCGGCGAGCACCGCGTTGGCCGCCTGCGGAGACGACGCCGGTTCCGAGGACACCACCACCGCCGAGGCCACCTCGGAGACCACCGCGACTGAAACCGCGGTCGCGGAGATGCCCGCCGCGACGGACCTCAACGAGGTGTTGACCACCGCCACGGACCCGGAGGCGCCGATCGAGGAGCGTCGTCAGACCGTGCAGGGCGGCGAGACCGTCGACCAGGAGCTCTTCGACACCATGGTCGCCTCCCAGCAGGAGTCCGGCGCCCAGTTCCAGGTGGTGGACCCGGTGCTGCCGGGCTACACGCCGGATTCCGTCTTGACCACGGTGAACTTCACGCTGCCGGACATGGAGCCGCAGGTCGCCGAGAACGTCGAGTTCGTCTACGAGGACGACCGCTGGAAGCTGTCGCAGTCCTGGGCGTGCACCCTGGTGACCAACACGGTCGCCCCGGAGCAGGTGCCGACGATGTGCGTGGACCCGAACGCCGTGCCGGAGGAGGAGGCCGCTCCGGCGGAGGAGCAGGCCCCGGCCGAGGAGCCGGCCGCCGAGGACGCTCCGGCGGAAGCCCCCGCCGAGGCCCCGGCCCAGTAACCTCCCGCTAGTTTTCGAGGCTGGCAGAGAACTCCAGCGCCGTCGTGGTGTCCTGGACGACGCGGGCCTCGTCGGAGCCGCCGTAGACCACGCGGGTGGTGAAGGTGAGCTCGCCGTCCACGGGCAGCGGCTGCGCCAGATCCACGGTCAGGGCGCCTTCGGAGGCGGTGTTGGAGTTGAGCACCGCCAGGGATTGTCCGGCCACGTCTTCCGCCCCGGCCACCCCCTCCAGCGACAGGGCGCCCAGCGCCGGGCGCTGCTCGACGTCTACGTCGAGCTCCACCCGGTCACCGTCGATCGCGGTGACCGTGTAGGTGGTGGTGCGCAGCATGGTGGAATCGCCGGTCACCCGCGAGTCGACGGACCAGACCGCGCCGACGCCGACCTCGTCTTCCGGGAAGATCACCGGGGAGGAGATGACTTTCATCACCGCCGCCTCCACTAAGGCGCGGCCATCGTCGCTGGCGTTTTCGGGGGCGGCCAGCTCCACGGTGGAGACCCGCCCGGCGTCGTCGGCGCGCCACCCGAAGCGGAAGCCGTCGGTGGTGCGCAGCTCCTCCAGCAATTCCAGGTCGGAGGCCTCCGGCGAGCTCAGCCGGAAGGTGACGTCGCGGCTGGCCTCCTGTTCGCCTTCGACCGGTTCGTCCGCCGGGGCCGTCACCCCGGTCAGCGGCAGCGTGAGCGTGTCGACGTAGCCGTTCAGCGGGGCCTGCGGGTCGACCGCGTCGGCGCGCATCACGGTCTGGTCGAACCCGTCGGAGACCTCCACCGTGACCTCCTGGGCGGGCCGCTCGTCGTCGACGTCGAGGTAAGATAACACCCGGGCCTCGCCCGAGCCAGCGTCGACGACGTTGACGCGGGCGGCGTCCACGGGCAAAGCGACGGCCTGTTCCAAGGCGTCGTCGTGGTCGCTGAACTGGTCACCGCCTTCATCGGCGCAGGCGGCCAGCAGCGGGGCCGTGAGCGCGACGGTCACAGAAGCGGTGAGGATCCGGCGGGAAAGACGCGAAAAAGACACACTGTTTAACTTACCGTGCGCCCCGGTGTGGAATACACAGGGCTCAACAGTGATAATGGGACGGGTGAGCACCCCTACCGCATCTTCCCCGCGCCGTTCCCGAGGCCGTCTGGTCCCGTTGATGCTTATCGTCGTCGTCGGTGTGGCCGCGGTCGACCAGTTGGTCAAGCAATGGATGCTCAACAACTTGGAGCCCGGCGTGCCGGTCCCGGTCCTCGGCGACTGGTTCCGCTTGTTCTTGCTGTTCAACCCCGGCGCGGCGTTCGGGATGGGGGAGAACGCCACCTGGCTGTTCACCACCATTCAGCTGGTGTTCGTCATCGGCGTGCTGATCGCCGCGCCGTTCATGCGCGACAAGGGCACGGCCGTGGGGTTGGCGTTGATCGGCGGCGGCGCCTTGGGCAATCTGGTGGACCGGTTGTTCCGGGAGCCGGGGTTTTGGTTCGGTCATGTCGTGGATTTCATCTCCATCGGTGATTTCGCGGTGTTCAACATCGCGGACGCGTCGATTTCGGTGGGGGTGGGGGTGTTTGTCCTCGCGATGGTCCTCGACGACAAGCGGCAGTCTGACGCGGAGAAGTCGGCGCAGAAGCAGGAGGCGGAGGGCGCCGGGGACGGTTCCCCGGGCCGGAAGGATGTGGAGCGATGAGTCGTGAAGTGCGTAGGTTGCCGGTGCCCGAGGGGCTGGAGGGGATGCGTGTGGATGCCGCCGTGTCCCGGTTGTTCGGTATTTCCAGGTCGGCGGCGGCGGAGTTGATCGCGGACGGGGACGTGCTGATCGATCATTCCGCGGCGATGAAGTCGGATCGGCTCAGTTCCGGGGTGATGCTGGAGGTGACGTTGCCGGCGCCGGAGGAGCCGTTGTTGCCGAAGGCGGAGGCGGTCGAGGGCCTCGACGTCATTTATTCGGACTCGGATCTAATTGCGGTGCATAAGCCGGTGGGGGTGGCGGCGCACCCCACGGTGGGTTGGGAGGGCCCGACGGTGCTGGGCGGGTTGGCGGCCGCCGGTTTCCGGATTTCCACGTCCGGCCCGCCGGAGCGTAAGGGCATCGTGCAGCGCCTGGACGTCGGCACCTCCGGGGTGATGGTGGTGGCGGCCAGCGAGCGCGCCTATTCGGTGTTGAAGCGGGCGTTTAAGGAGCGCACCGTGGAAAAGACGTATCACGCGTTGGTGCAAGGGCTGCCGGACCCGTTGTCGGGCACCATTGACGCGCCCATCGGGCGGCATCCTTCGGCCGGGTGGAAGTTCGCCGTCACCGCCGACGGCAAGGAAGCGCTCACCCACTATCAGGTGGTCGAGGCGTTTAGGGAGGCCAGTCTGGTGGAGATCCAGCTGGAGACCGGGCGCACCCACCAGATCCGCGTGCACATGTCGGCCATGGGGCACCCGTGCTGCGGCGACCCGATGTACGGCTCCGACCCGAACCTGGGCAAGCGGCTGGGGCTGATCCGCCAGTGGTTGCACGCCGTGAAGCTGGGTTTCCATCACCCCGCCAACGGCGAGTGGATGGAGATCGAGGCGCCGTACCCGGATGACCTGCACCATGCGTTGGAGGTGATCCGCGGATGACGCGCAGCAAGGGCAGGTTAGTCGCCGTCATCCTCGCCGCCCTGGTGGCGGTGGGGGTGGTGGTCTTCGCCTACAACGACGACGCCACCGGCCGGCCCGTGGCGGAGATCAACGGCGACATGCTCGGCATGGAGGCCGAGGAGAGCTTCGAAGAATACGAGGACCGCGCCGCGGAGTCCCTCGCGGCCGCCCCGGCAGAGGAGGAGGTCTTCGGGCTGATCACCTTCGCCGAGCCGCTGGCCAGCCCGGAGGCAGACCGGGTCACCGACGGGTTGCGCCGGGTCAACGCGATGATCATCGGCATGTCCGCCCCCTACGGGTTGCCGGAGCCGACGGCCGGGGAGAGCCGCACCGACGTCTTCGACCGGCAGTTTTCCCGCATCGCGGATTCCCTCGAGGGCGTCGGAGACGTTCCGGTGCCGGAGCGGATGACCGCCGTCATCGCCTACGACGACGGGCAGGCGCTGCGCGCGGTGGCCGAAGACGAGGACGTCGCTTCGGTGGAGACGCTGCCCCCGGACGCCGCTTGGGGCCGGTTCGGGGTGCGCCCGGTCCAAGTGCCGGGCGTCGACGCGGCGGAACTGGTGGGGCGCTAACCCGTCGCCGACCGCCGCTCCCGGCGCTGGACCAACAGGTCACTGACATAGATCGCCACCGCGACCCAGATGATGACGTAGCCGAGCCAGCGCGCCGGGGACAGGTATTCCTGGG
>CALZCR010000210.1 GCA_945631445.1 uncultured Corynebacterium sp.
CGTTTCCTTCACCGGCGTCGTGAATTTACTTGGCGCGGTACCACTGCACGCTCATCGCCGGCAGGGTCAGCGTCAACGAGTGCGGCTGGGCGTCCCACTCGCGGTCCTCGGCCGTCACCACGGACGGCAAGTCGACGCCCGCCCCTTCGTAGACTTTGTCGTCGGTGTTGAGCAGCAGCTCCCACTCGCCGCCGCGGGGCAGACCCACGGTGAAGTCGGTGTGGGTGCCGCCGGAGAGGTTGACCATCGCCAGCACCACGGAACCGTCGGCGCCCCACCGGAGGTAGGCCAACACGTTTTCGCCGGCGGCGTCGCCCTTGACCCACTGGAAGCCCATCGGGGTGTTGTCCTGCTCGTAGAGCGCCGGGGTGGAGGAGTAGACGCGGTTGGTGTCGCGCACCAGCCGCTGGATGCCCTGGTGGAAGTCCTTCCCCCAGCCTTCGAGGTTGCCCCAGTTGACGGAGTGCGCCTCGTCCCATTCGGTGGTCTGGCCGAATTCCTGCCCCATGAACAGAAGCTTTTTGCCCGGGTGGGAGAACATGTAGCCGTACAGGGTGCGCAGGCCGGCGGCCTTGTTCCAGTCGTCGCCCGGCATCCGGCCCCACAGCGAACCCTTGCCGTGGACGACCTCGTCGTGGCTGAACGGCAGGACGTAGCGCTCGGAGAAAGCGTAGACCAGGGAAAAGGTGATGTCGTTGTGGTGGTAGGAGCGGTGCACCGGGTCGAGTTTGAAGTATTCGAGGGTGTCGTTCATCCAGCCCATGTTCCACTTCATGGAGAAGCCCAGGCCGTTGTCGGAGGTGTCCGCCGTGACGCCCGGCCAGGAGGTGGATTCCTCGGCCACGGTGATCACGCCCGGGTGGAGGCGGTGGACGGTCGCGTTCATCTCCTGGAGGAAGGACACGGCCTCCAGGTACTCGCGGCCGCCGTACTGGTTCGGCTCCCATTCGCCTTCTTCGCGGGAGTAGTCGAGGTAGATCATCGAGGCGACGGCGTCGACGCGTAGCCCGTCGATGTGGAATTCCTCGATCCAGTACAAGGCGTTGGCCACGAGGAAGTTGCGGACCTCGTTGCGCCCGAAGTTGAAGACCAGGGTGCCCCAGTCCTTCTGTTCGCCGCGGCGCCAGTCCGGGTGCTCGTAGAGCGCGCTACCGTCGAAGCGGGCCAGGGCCCACTCGTCCTTGGGGAAGTGGCCCGGGACCCAGTCCACGAGCACACCGATGCCGCGGGCATGGAACTCGTCGATGAGCGCGCGCAGGTCGTCGGGGGAGCCCCACCGGGCGGTGGGGGCGTAGTAGCCGGAGACCTGGTATCCCCAGGAGCCGCCGAAGGGGTGTTCGGCCACCGGCATGAGCTCGACGTGGGTGAAGCCCTGCTCGACGACGTAGTCCACGAGCTCTGTGCGCAGTTCCCGGTAGCCCATGCCGATTTTCCAGGACCCGAGGTGGACTTCGTAGACGCTCATCGGGCGGTTGGTCGCGTCGATCCGGTCGCGCTTGGCCATCCACTCCGTGTCCTGCCACTCGTAGGTGGAGTCTTCGACCACGGAGACGGTCTCCGGCGGGGCGAGGGTGGCGCGGGCCAGGGGGTCGGCTTTGTCGCGGCGGTTTCCGGCGGCGTCGTGGATGGCGAACTTGTACTCGGCGCCGGCTTCCACTCCGGGGATGAAGATCTCCCACACCCCGGAGGAGCCGAGGGTGCGCATCGGGTACTGGTTGGGGTTCCAGGCGCAGAATTCACCGATGACGGCCACGCCGGTGGCCGACGGCGCCCACACGGCGAAGGAGGTGCCGGCGACCTCGCCGAGGGAGGTCTCGTAGGAGCGCACGTGGGCGCCGAGGGCCTCCCAGAGGCGTTCGTGGCGGCCTTCCCCGATCAGGTGCAGGTCGAAGTCCGTGATCGTCGGCAGGAAGTGATAGGGGTCGGCGACCAGATCCCTCTTGGCTTCCGGGTAGGTGACCGCGAAGCGGTAATCCGGGGCGAGTTTGTCTTTGAGGCGGATGGCCCAGATGTCGTCGCCGAGGTGCTCCATGGGGCAGGACTGGTTGTGGATGAGGATCTCGACGTCGACCGCGCCCAGCTGCCGGGTGCGGATCACGGAGCCGCCGGAAGGAAGCGGATGCCAGCCATAGAAGTCGTGTGGGGCGTGGTGCTGGCAGATCAGCAGGCGCTGGAGGTCTCCTTCCGGGATGAGGAGCTCATTCGGGCTGTCTGCGGAGGTGGCAGTCATCGGTGAAAAACCTTCCTTGTGGTCCGCCCGTGCGGGGCGGGGTAAGACGTGATGGTTCAAACGGTACTCGTGGCCGCGGGCTAGCCGGGGAGAAATTCGGCTACGGGCGGTAATCCGTGATGTTCCGCCAGGCGAGCCGTTCGCGCTTGTCGGCGGACACGTCCGGAAGCCGGAAGATGTGGGCGACGTCGGCGACGGGGGACAGGCGCACGAAGTTGCGCTCGCCCCAGGTGTAGGTGGATCCCGTGATCAGGTCGTGGACCGGGTAGGTTTCGCCGGCGGCGCGGCCGATGGCCGCCAGGTCGAGGGTCACGGTGCCTTCCTGCGGGTGAGTCGGATCCAGGTTGACCACGGTCAGGATCGCGTTGCCGGAGGTCGGGTCGACCTTGGAGTAGGCGATGATCTTGTCGTTGTCGACGTCGTGGAAGTGCAGGTTGCGCAGCTGCTGCAAGGCCGGGTTGTCGCGGCGGATCTCATTGAGCGACGTCAAATACGGCTGGAGGGAATCACCGCGCTCCAGGGCGCCGTCGTAGTCGCGGGGGCGCAGCTCGTATTTCTCGGAGTCCAGGTACTCTTCGCTGCCCGGCTCGACCGGCACGTGCTCATAGAGCTCGTAGCCGGAGTAGACGCCCCACAGCGGGCTCATGGTGGCGGCCAGCGCGGCGCGCAGCGCGAACATCGCGCGTCCGCCGGTCTGCAGCGACTCGTGGAGGATGTCCGGGGTGTTGACGAACAGGTTCGGGCGCATGATGTCGGCGTTGTCGACGCAATCGGTCATGAACTCCGTCAGCTCCTCCTTCGTGGTCTTCCACGTGAAGTAGGAGTAGGACTGCGAGAAGCCGAGCTTGGCCAGCCCGTATTGGCGGGCCGGGCGGGTGAAGGCCTCGGACAGGAAGATCACGTCCGGGTCGGTGGCGTGGATCTCCGCGATCAGCCACTCCCAGAAGTTAGCGGGCTTGGTGTGCGGGTTGTCCACGCGGAAGGTGCGCACGCCGTTGTCCACCCAGAACTTGACCACGCGGTAGACCTCCGCATAAATCCCCTCCGGGTTGTTGTCGAAGTTCAGCGGGTAGATGTCCTGGTATTTCTTCGGCGGGTTCTCCGCGTACGCGATGGTGCCGTCGGGCAACACGGTGAAGAAATCGCGGTGCTCGGTGGCCCAGGGGTGGTCCGGGGCCACCTGCAGGGCGAGGTCGAGCGCAATCTCCAAGCCGAGCTCCTCCGCCCGGTCGACCAGCGCCCGGAAATCGTCCATGGTCCCCAGCTCCGGGTGCACGGCGTCATGGCCGCCCTCGTCGGAGCCGATGGCCCAGGGCGAACCCACGTCATCGGCGGTGGGGGTCAAAGTGTTGTTGCGGCCCTTGCGGTTGACCTTGCCCACCGGGTGAATCGGCGGGAAATACACGGTGTCGAAGCCCATCTCGGCGACCCGGTCCAAGGCGTCCGCGGTCGTCGCAAAAGTGCCGTGCACCGGAGTGCCCTGCTCGTCCCACCCGCCGGTGGAACGCGGGAAAAGCTCGTACCAGGATGAGTAGAGTGCCTTGGAGCGCTCCACCTTGACCTCGCACAGCGGCCCGCGGGTGAGCAGCTCGCGCAGCGGGAACTGCGCCAGCGTCTCGGTGGCTTGCTCGCCCAAGGCGGTGGCCACGCGCTCGTCCACGGTCAGGGACTCGTCGGCCAGTTCCGCGGCGGCGGTGTGCAGCACCTCGGCGTGCGGGTCCGGGGTCTGCCGCGCGGCCTGTTCAAACAGCTCGACGCCGTGGGCCAAGTCATTGGCCAGCTCCGTGGCGTCCTGCCCGGCCGCCCTCTTCTTGGTGACGGCGTTACGCCAGGTCGCGAAAACGTCCGACCAGGCGTCG
>CALZCR010000211.1 GCA_945631445.1 uncultured Corynebacterium sp.
ATTCCTCCAGGTGCCGATCCAACTCCCCTGCGCGAATCTCCGCGTGCTGCTCCACCACGCCGAACTCCGCTGCCAGCGCCACGTGCACTGCCCGGGTGGCCTCACCCAGCAGCCGCGCCTCCTCGGCGAAGGAACCGCCGGTGCGGGAGTAGCTGAGAGCCAACTCCCACCCATCGCGCCCGCCGTCGATGAACTCCTGTGCCATCGCCAAGGTGTAGGTCTCCCGGCCGATCTCTCGGGTGACCCAGCCGTGCACGCCGGCCACGTGCGGGCAGTCCCCGATGCGGGACAACAGCTCGACGTCTGGGTTCAGTCCGGCTTCCAGTTTGCGGAAGGCCTTGAGCATCACCGGCGGATCCGACTCCACGACCAGGGAGGTGTTGGACTGTTCGCCCTCGAAAGGGCGGACCGGGGCGTCGGCGGGGTAGGGAAAGGTTCCGTGCACGGTGCCCAGCCGCGACTCCGCCAACGAACGGGCGTACGCCCCCGCCGGCTGCGGCCGGTGGAAAGCGTCGCCGTCCGCGTCGGTCAGCACCTGGTAGAAATCCGCGACGCCCCCGTGGGTGACCTGCAGCAGCTCATGCCGGTAGTGCCCGACCAGGCGCGAATCAATCACGTCGACGGCGTCGATCGCCTCGGACTTGGCGCCGTAGAAACGCGCCTCAGCCAGCATCTTTTCATAGTCAGTCATCGTTGTCCTCGCCGCTCATGTCGTACCAGAAGAAACCGTGCGGAGGCAGGGTCACCGTGATCGGGTAGTGCTTGACCTCCGGGAACAGCTCCCCGCCCGTCAACTCCCGCGGGGTCACGCCCTCAAACTCCGAGACGTCCAACTTCACGGCCTGCGGGCGGGAGGAGAAGTTGTTCACGCACAAGATCGCCTCGCCCTTGTGCTCGCGGAGGAAAGCCAGCACATGCTCGTTGCCCGACGGCACCTCCCGGTAGGTGCCGCGGCCGAAAGCCCTGTACTGCTTGCGCACCAGCACATGCTCACGCGTCCAGTGCAGCATGGAGTTCTCGCGCCGCATCTGATTTTCCACGTTGACGGTGGAATAGCCGTACTGGTCGTTCATGATCGCCGGCAGGTACAGCCGCTCCGGATCCGCCTTGGAGAAGCCGCCGTTGCGGTCCGAGGACCACTGCATCGGGGTGCGCACCCCGTCGCGGTCGCTGAGCCAGATGTTGTCGCCCATGCCGATCTCGTCGCCGTAGTACAAGAACGGCGATCCTGGCAGCGACAGCAGCAACCCGGTCAGCAGCTCCACCTTGTTGCGGTTGCCGTTGAGCAGCGGGGTCAGACGGCGGCGGATGCCCACGTTCGCCTTCATCCGAGGATCCTTCGCGTACGTCGAGTACATGTAGTCGCGTTCCTCGTCCGAGACCATCTCGAGCGTCAGCTCATCGTGGTTGCGCAGGAACATGCCCCACTGCGCCGTCTTCGGAATATGCGGCGTCTCCTTCAAAATCTCCGAAATCGGCGTGCGCGACTCCTGATCCAACGACATGAAGATCCGCGGCATCACCGGAAAGTGGAACGCCATGTGGCACTCGTCGCCGCGGTCTGGCTCGCCGAAGTACTCGACGACTTCCTCCGGCATCTGGTTGGCCTCCGCCAGCAGCATGCGCCCCGGGTATTCTTCGTCGATGACCGCACGGACCTCTTTCAAGAACGCGTGGGTTTCCGGCAGGTTTTCGCCGTTGGTGCCCTCCCGCTCGTACAGGTAGGGCACCGCGTCCAGCCGCAGCCCGTCCAACCCCAGATCCAGCCAAAAGCGCATGACGTCGACCATCGCTTCCTTGACTTCCGGGTTGTCGTAATTCAGGTCCGGCTGATGCGAGAAGAAACGGTGCCAGAAGTATTGCTTGCGCACCGGGTCCCACGTCCAATTCGAATCTTCGGTGTCCACGAAGATGATGCGGGCCTCGGAATACAGCGTCGGATCATCCGACCACACATAAAAATCCCCGTACGGGCCCTCCGGGTCATGACGCGACTCCTGGAACCACGCGTGCTGATCAGAGGTGTGGTTCATCACCAAGTCCGTGACCACGCGGATGCCCCGGCGGTGAGCCTGATCCATCAACTCGACGAAATCGTCGACCGTGCCGAACTCCGGCAACACCTCACGGAAATTGCGGATGTCATACCCGCCGTCCCGCAGCGGCGAATCGAAAAACGGCGGCAACCAGATGCAGTCGATGCCCAACCACTGCAGATAATCGAGCTTCTCCGTCACCCCCTTCAACGTGCCGGAGCCCGTGCCCTCCGGATCATAAAAGGCACGCACCAGCACCTCATAGAACACGGCGTCCTTGTACCAGTCGTGTTCCGGGCGTTCCCACGGGTTGTCACCGGGGGCAGGAGTCGGGGTCTCATACTCTTCCGACTCATGCTCGATCACATAACCTTCCGCATCCGTTGCCGGACGGGGAACCGGCGTCTCCTGGTCATCGTTTTCGACCAGAGGATGCGTCGGATTCTCGTCCGGATTCACCGGCGGCTCAGGGCTGTCCATGAATGCATTTCCAAGTTCGGAGTTCATGGACCCCAGCGTAGGGATTTCCACCCACCCCTGCAGGTGACCCCGACGACAATTTCTTACTTAGCAGGGCTCTGGGCAGCAGAATCAAACACCCAACTGCCGATCACACCGGGCACCACCGGATCCTTGTCCCCGAGCAAATCCTTCAGATTGCCCTCTCGCTCCACCTGCGAGGTCACCGCCTTCGCCTTCGTCGCCTGCTCCGTACGGCCGCCCGCACCCCGCGCCGGAGGACTGTTGACGATGTGTCCGCCACGGGCCATGCCTGTGCCGGCTCCTCCCGCAGCCCCTGCTGCGCGCGCCCCTGCCTGCTGCCCGGCGGCCGGATGCGCTGGCTGTCCGGCGACCCCGGCCGGGGGAGTGCTTCCCGCCGCGCCCGGAAACACCGTGTTCGCCAGCCTCGGCATTCCGGCAGGAATGGCGCCCGGTCGGGAAATGGTGCCACTGCCACTGCTTGTCGACGCCCGCCCGCCACCGGCATTCTGCGCGGCAGCGCCCAGACCAGCCAGACCCGGGATCGGGGCCCCTCCCGCGCCGAGGGCGCCTGCGGGAACAGCGCCCGTGCCAGACAACCCGGAGAGCCCGGTGGGCGAGGTGGGGGCAGAACCAGTGCCGAAACCAGAGACAGGCGAGGCGCCGCCCAAGCCGCCGGTGATCGACGCCGGCTGGGGCATTCCCGTGCCCGCGGCGGCGGTGTCGAACACCTCCGGATCCAGCAGCTGTCCACCCGGATTTTCTCCGATGCGGTCGAGAATCTCTGTGGCGCCGTCGATGTCGGTGAAGTTCTCCGGATGCGTCGCGATCTCCCGGTTGACGGTCTCGACGAACTCACGGGGAAGCTGCAACGAGTTCACCGCCGCCTGCAGTCCTTGGTGTGCGCTGACGGCGCCCATGCCGGTCTCCATGATCTGTGCCGCGCTTGGTGGCGACGGGTCTGTCAACGCGGTCACCAACGGTTGAGACGGCGCCAGGATCGGCAGAAAATACGCCGGGAAAGCCGCTGCCAAGCTCCTGTCGGTCGCTTCGGCAAGCGCCTGCGCCTCCGGTAGACCCGCGCCACGAACCGCCCGGACCATCATGATCATCGAGGTCACCAACGCGTGTCCCTCGGATTTCGCGGTGTCCAGAAGAATGACGTGGGAGTGCATCGCCTTCGCGTTGGCCGAAAAACGATCAGCGGTGTTCGCGGTCTCCTGGATCGCATTCGTGGCGGCGTCGATGGCTGCCCCAGAGTTCGCCCCGGACAACCCGTTTGCGATGCCGCGGAGATCATTGGCGATCGTATCGGTGGAGTCCCTGAGGTTGATCCACGTCAATGCCGCGGTTTTCGCCTGAGCTGCCTGAGTCTGCGAGAACTGGCTGTGCAAGGTCCGTAGATCCGATGACGGAAGAATAACTGGCGGAGCACTGATCAACGTGCCCCAGCCACCACCGCTCTTAGCTGCAGAGGCCACCGAATTCTCATGCACGCTCGAGCCCATATCCGCCCGGTCAATGGCGAATGTGGCGGCTTCTTCTTGCGAGGAGAAGGCCTC
>CALZCR010000212.1 GCA_945631445.1 uncultured Corynebacterium sp.
AGCCCAAGAACGCGAGGATGACCGGGGTGAACAACGCCATCTGCACCAGCAGCGTCGGGATCACGTGCGTGGCGTCGCCCAGCACGTAGATGCTCACGGGCAGACCGATGTTCACGGAGTTGTAGTAGCTGGCCCCGGCCGCGCCGATCGTGGTGGTGGGCACGTCCTGGCGGAAAAAGATCCGCGACAGCACCACATAAATCATTGACGTCAAGATCGTCGCGCCACTGACCACCAGCACCACCGGGGAGATGAAGAACTGCGGGTCAGAGACCGCCACCGAGGAAAAGATCAACGACGGGGTGGCCGCGTAAAAAGCCACCCGGTTGAACATCAGCCGCTGGTTTCCCGCGCCGATCACGCCGCGTTTGGACAGCGCCCAACCGACGAAGATCACGGCAAAAATAATTGCGAACCCGGTGAGAACGCCCTGCATCAGGCGAGACCCCCGATAAACAGGGCGCCGGCGGTCAGCACGGACCACGCGAGCATGGCCTTGCCGTTGGAACCGATCACCGGGATGAGCTCTTTCCCGGTCGCGCCCTGGTTCATGCGGCGGATGCCGGGAAAGACCAGCGGGGACGCCAGCGCGCCGACCACGGCGGGCCAGAAGGCGGGGATCAGCAACACGGACACGACGAACGGGACGGTGGACAAGGTGGTGAACAGCTGGCGGGCGCGGGCGTCGCCGAGCGTGACGGCCAGGGTGATCTTGCCGGTCTCCGAATCGGAGGGGATGTCGCGGATGTTGTTGGCCAAGTTCACCGACGCGGAGATCGACCCGATGGCCACCGCCAGCGCGAACCCCACCCAGGTGACGCGTCCCGACTGGGTGAACTCGGTGCCCAGCACCGCGACGAGGCCGAAGAACACGAACACGGCGACTTCGCCCAGCCCGCGGTAGCCATAGGGGTTTTTGCCGCCGGTGTAGAACCACGCGGCGAGGATGCATAAGGCGCCGAAGACGATCAGCCACCACGCCGACCACAGGCTCAACGCGATCCCGGCCACCCCGGCGACGCCGAAGGCCGTGAAGGCGGCGAGTTTCACGTGAAACGGATCGGCCAGGCGCCCGCCGGTTAGCCGCGCCGGGCCGGTACGGTCTTCGTCGGTGCCGCGGATGCCGTCGGAGTAGTCGTTGGCGTAGTTGACGCCGATGATCAACGCCCAGGCGACGATCAGGGCGAGTAGGGCGCGGCCCCAATGGTGGCCGCCGGAGAAGGCGGCGGCGCCGGTGCCGGCGATCACGGGGGAGAAGGCGTTGGCCCAGGTATGGGGGCGGGCGGCCTGCCACCAGTCGCGGGCCGTTGCGGGGTAGTGACGTGCTTCGGACATGTCTTCCATTGTCGCCCATGTCGGCGGGCGGTGTGGTGGCGGGTCGGCGTGGGGCTAGAGTTGACGCGGTGAAGATGTGGATTCGCTACGGGATCGGCCAGGGGCTGCGCTCCGTGTCGACGGCGGCGGCGCTGGCCTCGTTGGCGGCCAGAAACCGCACGTGCCGCGTCGACGTCCCGGCCTCGGGGGAGGTCACGGTGTCGTTGACCACCCACGGGGCCCGGTTGAAGTACGTGCACTTGGCGGTGGAATCCATCGCCCGGGGCAGCGTGGCGGCGCCGATCGTGTTGTGGTTGGACCGCCGGGACTATGAGTCCGTGTGGCCGGCGTCGTTGCGGCGGCTGGTCGCCCGCGGTCTGCAGGTGCGGTGCTCCGACGGCAGTTATGGCCCGCACACGAAATACTGGGGGACCTTCCGGGAGATGGCCGGCGCCGGCACGCGGGTGGTCACGGTCGACGACGACGTCATTTATCCCCCGTGGTTTCTGGAGCGGTTGCTCGAAGCCGCCCGCGACGAGCCGGAGGCGGTGTGGGCGTACCGGGCGCACCGGATCGCGATGCGGGCGGGCGCGGTGCAGCCGTACCGGAAGTGGGGGCGGGTGACGAGCACGTCGGCTTCGCCGCTGAACTTCGCCACGGGCGTGTCCGGCGTGCTGTACCCGGCCCCGTTCATCGACTACGTGGTGGCGCAGGGGGAGCGTTTTCTGCGGGTCTCCCCGTGCGCCGACGACGTGTGGCTGCATCTGTGCGAACTGCGCTCGGGGCATCTGGTCCGGCAGGTGTATTCCTTGCCGCAGAACTTTCCGGTGGTGGCGGCGACGCAGGTGGGGACGCTGGCGGTGCGCAACACCTTCGGCGGCGGCAACGACCGGCAGATCGCGGTGGCGTACGGGCGGGCGGACGTCGAGAAGTTGTGGTCGGCCGCGCCCCGCCCTAATTGAACACCGTTCAGGGTATTGTTTTGGCCATGAACGCAATTGCCCGCGGCCGCACCCGCGATTTAGCCCATGTGGTCGTCTTCGCCGCCCTGATCGTCGTGATGGGCGTGATCGCCATCCCCGTCGGCGCCGCGGGCGTCCCCCTGGTCCTGCAGAACGCCGTCATCATCCTCGCTGGCCTCACCCTCGGCCCCCGCCGCAGCTTCCTGGCGGTGCTGCTGGTGCTCACTCTCGGCCTGATCGGGCTGCCGGCGCTGGCCGGGGGATCGTCGACCTTAGCCGCCCTGGCCGGGCCGACCGCCGGTTACGTCCTGGCCTATCCCTTCTCCGCGCTCATGGCCGGATTCATCGCCTACCAGGCGCCACGGCGCCCCGTCTGGCTGCGCACGGTGGTGTTCGCGGCCGCGGCGATCTGCGGGTTGCTCGTCCAGTACGCCGGCGGAGCCGTCGGGTTGACGGTCATGGCGGACTTGGGCGCCCTGGAGGCGGCGCTGGCGCAGGTGCCGTTCTTCTTCCCGGCGCTCATCGAGCAGACGGCGATGGTCGCCATCGCGCTCGGCGTCCACGCCGCCTTCCCGGACCTGCAGGGACGCAGAAACACGCCGGTCAGTCGCCAGAAAATAGCCGCGTGACCGCCTGCCGGTCCACCTTACCGGGGCCGGTCACCGGCAGCTTGTCCACGCGGCGCAGGTCTTTCGGAATCTGCCACCGCGGCAGGTGGTCCAGCCCCTCCAGCACGTCCGCGCGCTCCGCGGATCCCTCGTAGGCCGCGACGATGGCCTGCCCGAAGCGCTCGTGCGGGACGCCCACGACGCATGCGCCGTCCACGCCCGCCAGCGACAGCATCTCCTTCTCCAGCACCTCAGGGTGCAGTTTCAGCCCGCCGGAGTCGATGACCGCGTCGAGCCGGCCGGTGACGGTGAGGCGGCCGTCGACAAGCTCGCCGCCGTCGGAGGTGCGGAACCACCCCTCCTCGGCGAAAGCTTCGTGGCCGGGCAGACCGCGGTAGCCGGCGGCGATCATCGGCCCGCCGAGGGAGATGCGCCCGTCGTCGACGCGGATTTTCGCGCCGGGCAAGGGGGCGCCGTCGTAGACGCAGCCGCCGGCGGTCTCGGAGGAGCCGTAGGTGGTCACGACGTTGATGCGCAGTTCTGTGGCGGCGGTGAGCAGGCGCGGGTTGGTCGCGGCGCCGCCGACCAGGACGGCGTCGAACACGCGCAGCGCTTCGATGCCGGCAAGCGTGTTCATCGCTTTGGCCAGCTGCATCGGAGACAGCGAGGTGTAGAGGCGGTCGCCGGTGCGCGCGAGCTCGGCGGCGGCGTCGGCGAAGTCGGGGACGTGGAAGCCGGCGGAGACGTCGACGGTCAGCGGGTCGACGCCCGCGATCAGGGAACGCACGAGCACCTGCAGGCCGGCGATGTGGTGGGCGGGCATGGCCAGCAGCCACTGGCCGGGGCCGCCGAGGAATAGATGCGTGGCGTCTGCACTGGCGACGAGGTTGACCGGAGTCAGCTGCGCGCCTTTGGGACGACCCGTGGAACCGGAGGTGGCCACGACCAGGGCGACGTCGGCGTCGATGTCCGCTCCCGGTGACAAGGTGGTGCGCAACTGGTCGGTGCGGGTGCGGTCGTGGGCGGGGACGGGCAGGAACGAGCGCTGCCCGCTGATCGCCTCCTCCAGGTCGCGGAGGATGGCGGCCGGGCGGTGGGGGTCAACGGGCAGGAGTTCCAGGGTGTGGGTCACACCTTGTGATCGTAGCTAAACGGTGGCGTGCTCCGCAGGGG
>CALZCR010000213.1 GCA_945631445.1 uncultured Corynebacterium sp.
CCTTTGGGCGAACCCGGGCCTGCGCCCGGTCGCCTTCCCAGGCAAGACCACCGCCTCCCCCATCGGCCGCTATGCCTGGGAGCACACGGACAAGGCACTCAAGGAGCAGCTCGCGCTCGAGGACGCCGGTTTCCCGGGCGTGGTCTCACCGGGTCACGCTGCGGTGCGTTTCACCAACCCGACCACCGGCGGCGACGTCATGAGCACCATCCGCGCAGAGTTCCACCGGCTGCGCCCGGGCGCAGCCACCACCCCGGTCCACGAAGTGGGCAACCGCGTCTTCCAGGTTTTCGAAGGCTCCGCCACCGCGCACGTCGGCGAGGAGACCTTCGAACTCAACCACGGCGACATCGTCAACGTCCCGTCCTGGAAGAAGTGGCACATTGAAGCGGGCGACGACGGCGTCGACCTGTTCAATTTCTCCGATCACCCGATCTTTGAGAAGCTCGATCTCGCACGTACCTACACTCCGGAAGGAATTTAACCGATATGCGTCTTGCAACCATCCGCTCCAACGAGGGCACTTTCGCCGCTCGCGTCGAAACTGAGACCACCGCCGTCACCATCGACGGCTACGCCAACGTCGGCGACCTGCTGCAGCAGGAGAACTGGGCCGAGATCGCCGAGCAGGCGTCCGGCGAAACCGTCGAGTTCGCCAAGACCGACCTCGAAGCCGTCGTCCCGGCTCCGAAGAAGATCGTCTGCGTCGGCCTGAACTACGCCAACCACATCAAGGAGATGGGCCGTAACCTGCCGACCCACCCGACGCTGTTCGTCAAGTATCCGGAGGCCCTGACCGGCCCGTACGACGACGTCCTGGTCCCGGACTACGCCAACGGCGAGCTGGACTGGGAAGGCGAGCTGGCCGTGATCATCGGCAAGCGCGCCCGCCGCGTCAAGGCCGCCGACGCCGCCGAGTACATCGCCGGTTACGCCGTCATGAACGACTACACCATGCGCGACTACCAGTACCGCACCCTGCAGTGGCACCAGGGCAAGTCCTTCGAGAAGTCCGCCGGCTTCGGCCCGTGGATGACCACCCGCGACTCCTACGAGTTCGGCGGTGAGCTGGCCACCTACCTCGAGGGCGAGAAGATGCAGACCACCCCGACCGACGACCTCGTCTTCGGCCCGGAGGCCCTTATCGAGTACATCTCCCACATCTACCCGCTGGACGCAGGCGACGTCATCGTCACCGGCACCCCGGGCGGCGTGGGCCACGCCCGCGACCCGAAGCGCTACATCGGCGACGGGGAGACCGTCACCATCGAGATCGACGGCCTGGGAGCCATCGCCAACAAGACGGTGTTCGAGTAATGCCGGCTGCCGCACAGTCCTTCCACGAGCTGCCGCTGGAGGAGCGCCTGTCGATCACCCGACGCGGCACCGCCTTATACTCCGGACAGCTGTCCCTGATTGACAACGACGACTTCGGCGAGCCGACCCTGCTTCCCGGCTGGGACATCTCGACGCTCGTCGCGCACGTCGCCTACAACGCCCACGCGTTGGTCAACCTGATGGATTGGGCGACCACGGGCGTGGAAACCCCGATGTACCCCTCCCCCGACGCCCGCAATGAGCAGATCGCCTACGGCGCGACGCTGATTCCGGACGCGCTGCGCAACCTCCATGAGCACACCTTGGTGCGGCTGGACGTCGCCTGGCGTGACGCACCGGAAGAGGCCTGGAACGCCGAGGTCAAGACTGCGCAGGGCCGCACCGTCCCCGCGTCCGAGACGCTGTGGATGCGCACCCGCGAGGTCTGGCTCCACGCCGTGGACCTGAACCAGACGGCGAACTTCTCCGACATGCCCGAGGTGGTCCTGGAGACCCTGGTCCCCGAGATCGCGAACAAGTGGCGCGGTCAGGGCGCAGGCGAAGGCCTCGTCTTGGTCAACACCGACTCCGGCGAACGCATCGAGGTCTCCCCCGGCGAGGACGCCGTGGAGATCCGCGGTGGCCTCGCCGGTCTGGCCCGGTGGGCCTCCGGCCGCGGAGCGCAGGGCGTCACCGTCGCCGAGGGCGACGAGGTGCCCGCACCGCCGCGCTGGCTCTAAGCCGCGCGCAGCCCACGCGAACCGGATCCGTCTTTGCCCCGAGGCAAGGACGGATCCGGTTCTTTTCTGCCTCCCCGCGGGGCCGGTGACTCGTCCCTACAGTGGCGGGTATGCGTGCCATGACTTATTCCGAATACGGTGACAACGACGTCCTGCAGCTCCACGAGCTGCCGACCCCGAAGGTGGGGCCGGGCCAAATCCTGGTGCGGGTGACCCGCGCCGCCATCAACCCGGTGGACTGGAAACTCATGTCCGGGGCGCTGGACGCGATGATCGACGCGGACTTCCCCGTCGTGCCGGGCTGGGACATGGCCGGGGTCGTCGAGCAGCTCGGCCCCGATGTCCCGGAGTTTTCCGTCGGCGACCGGGTCGCCGCCTACGCGCGGAAAATGGTGGTCTCGGGCGGCACTTTCGCCGAGTACGTGACCATCCCGGCCGAATTCGCGGCACAGGTCCCCGCGGGCGTCGACGACGAGACGGCCGCGGCGTTGCCGCTGGCGGGGCTGACCGCCAAGCGGGTGATCGAGGCCTTGGAAGTCGGCGAGAACGACACCGTGCTCATTCACGCCGCCTCCGGCGGGGTGGGGCATCTGGCGACCCAGCTGGCCGTGAACCTCGGTGCGCGGGTCGTGGGCACGTGCTCGCCGGATAATTTCGACAAGGTGCGCGGGCTGGGGGCCACGCCTGTGGAATACGGCGCCGGGCTCGTCGACCAGATCCGGGAGATCGCCCCGGACGGCGTCGACGCCGTCGCGGACCTCGTCGGCGGTGTGCTGGAGCAGACGCTTGAGGTGCTCGCCCCGAACGGCGGCCATGTCTCGATCGCCGATCCGGAAGCTGCGGAGAAGGGCGGCCGCTGGCTGTGGGTCCGCCCCGACGGCGAGGGCCTGGCACAGCTGTTGGCACAGGTCTCCGCCGGTACGCTCACCGTCGAGATCGACCGGGTGCTGCCGCTGGATGAGCTCGCCACGGGGTTCCAGCTCAGCAGCGAGGGCAAAGCCAACGGCAAGATCGTCGTCGACGTCACCCGGTAGCCAGCCTCTCGAGGATTCCGGCCGCCGGGCTGGGCCGGGCGTCTTTTACGCCGACGCCCGCGAGGCAGTAGGCCACGTCCTCATCGCCGCTGGCCCGCCGCCGGGCGAGCATCCGGTTCAAGTGCGGGTAGACGGGCGGAATATCGGGGTGGGCGCGGGTGAACTCCGTCGCCAGGCCGCGGGCGTAGCGTCCGGAGAAAGCCCGGGTGGACACGGTGTCTCCGCCCCGCTTCAGCAGGACGCGGTTGCGTTCGGAGGTCCCGGCCTCGTCAGCGAGGAGAAAAGCCGTGCCGCAGGACACTGCGACGACGCCGTCCCATCTCAGCGCGTTCGCGACCTGTGCCCCAGTGGTGATCCCGCCTGAGGCGATCAAGGGCAGCCGCACGCCGGCGCCCCGGACCGCCGCCAGCAGGTCGGACAACGGGCGCTGATCGGGTTCCTCCTCGACCGACCAGGTGAACCGGTGTCCGCCGGCCTCCGGCCCCTGCACCACGAGAGCGTCCACCCCGAGACGTTCCGCTATGACGGCGTCCTCTGGCGTGGTCACCCCGACCCACGCCTCGACGCCCGCGGCATGCAGCCGCGCCACCTCCTCTGCCGAGAAGGCGCCGAAAGTCGAGCTGACCACGGCCGGGCCATGCCCCGCCTCCACTGCGGCGAAGATCGACGAGAGTTTCTTCGCCCATCCGCTGGTGTAGTCCACTTCGTCGACGCTGGGCACGGCCAGATCCAGTTCCTGGGCGAGCGCCGCCACCTGTCCCGGTTCTGCGAGGGGTTCTTGCGGGGCGAAGAGATTCACACCGTAGGTCACCGGGCCGGCCATGCTTGCCATCTGCCGGGCGGCGTCGTCCACCGTCGTGGTGCCCAATGCCAGGAATCCCAGGCCACCGGCTGCGCCCACGGCGCGCGCCAGTGCCGGGGTGCTCGGTCCGCCGCCCAGGGGGGCGGCGATGATG
>CALZCR010000214.1 GCA_945631445.1 uncultured Corynebacterium sp.
AGCCGGAGGTCGACCCGGACACCGGCAACCCTTTCAGCGACCGTCGTTTAGTCGAGTGCCTGCGCCGCGGGGCGCGGCGTTTCGGGTGGGGTTCCCGCCCCGCTCAGCCGCGTGCGACGCTCGACGGCGACTGGTGGGTGGGCGCCGGGGTGGCGTCGGCGACGTACCCGGCGAATTTCTTCCCCGGCAACTCCGCCCGCATCGACGCCCTGGGCGGCGGCCGCTACCGCGTGTCCATCGGTGCGGTGGACATCGGCACCGGGTCGCGCACCGCCCTGTTGCAGATCGCCGCGGATGCTCTGGCCGTGCCCATGACGGACATAGAGTTGCGCATCGGCGACACCCGCCTGCCCAAGGCCACCGTGGCCGGCGGGTCGGCGGGCACCGCCTCCTGGGGCACCGCCATCGTGCAGACCGCCCAGCAGTTTCGCGCCGATCACGGCGCGGACCCGGCGGAAGGGGTACATTCGATCGCCACCACGGAGGAATACCCGGACGTAGACAATCTCGCCCTGCATTCCTTCGGCGCTGTCTTTGCCGAGGCGCGCGTGCACCGCTGGACCGGAGAGGTGCGGGTCCCGCGCATGACGGGGGTGTTTTCGGTGGGGAGGGTGATCAACCCGGCCGCGGCGCGCTCCCAATTCCTCGGCGGCATGATCATGGCCCAGTCGGCGGCGCTGTATGAAGAAGCGGTCCGTGACCCCCGGTTCGGCCACGTCGTCACCCAAGACCTCGCCTCTTATCACGTGGCCACCCACGCGGACGTCGGTGATCTGGACGTGGCATGGCTCGACGACGTCGACGAGGACGCCACCCCGATGGGCTCGCGCGGCGTCGGGGAGATCGGGATCGTCGGCACTTCGGCCGCGATCGTCAACGCCGCTTACCACGCCACCGGCGTGCGGGTCCGGGAGCTGCCGGCCACGCCGGAGAAGTTTTTGACGCCAGGAGGTTCATCATGATGGTGGGAGTCATCCTCGCGGCCGGGGCCGGCGCCCGGTTAGGCCGGGGCCCGAAGGCGCTGCTGGATTTCTCCGGCGACGACGAGAAGCAGACCCAGGTGGAGCGGACGGTGGCCACCCTGCGCGCCGGCGGCTGCGACGACATCGTGGTCGTGGTCGGCGCCGAAGACCAGCGCGTGCGTGACCTGTTGAGCCCCGGCACCTGCCGCGTGATCTACAACCCCGACTGGGCGACGGGGCTGGCCTCGAGTTTCAAGGCCGGAATCAGGGTCGCCGAACGGCTGCTCGACAGCCGCCCGGAGGGGGCGATCATGGTGGCGCTGATCGATCAACCGGACGTCAATGACCGTGTCGTCGCCCACCTGAAGAAGGCGGCGTCTCCCACCAAGGTGGTGGCCGCCGGCTATCAGGACGAAGACGGCACGGTGGTGCGTGGGCACCCCGTCGTCTTTCCCGTGGCGATGGCGCGGGCGGCGGCAGCGGAGGCGCACGGGGATGAGGGCGCCCGGCGATGGCTGCAGGAACGGCCCCAGCTGGTGAAAGTGGTCGACGTGCGGAAATGGGCCACTGGCCGCGACATCGACACCCCGGAAGATCTGCGCCAGTGGCGGGAGCGGGGACAGCCGTGAGCGGGGGCGACGATGTCGTGGGGCACGTCAACGCCTGGTTGAGCGCCCCCGGCCCCCGCCCGGTGGTCCTGGCCACCGTCACGGAGACGTCGGCGAGCGCCCCGCGGCCGGCGGGCACACAGATGGCGGTCGGCCCCGAGGGCACGGTCGTGGGCAGCCTGTCCGGCGGGTGCATCGAAGCCGACGTCGTCGCCCGCGCAGAGGAGGTCGCGAAGACCGGAAAACCGCACCTGCAGGATTACGGCTACAGCGATGAGGCCGCCTGGACGGTGGGGCTGACCTGTGGCGGCACGATCCGGGTGTTGCTGGAGCGGCTGGATCCGGCCGATGCCCGGCCATTTCGGGAATTGGCCGAGCACCTTCGTCTCGGCAGGTCCGTCGCGCTGGTCACTGCCTTAGACGGCGCCTCGTATCCGACCCGCCGGTTGCTCACCCCGGAGACTGCTCCTGCTCGGGGAGGGGACTCGCAGGTGAAGGAGCTGCTGCGCGAAAACCGTTCCGGAGTGGTCGTGGTCGACGGGAAGCAGCACCTGGTGCGCAGTTACGCCGCGCCGGAGCACATGATTGTCTTCGGCTCCAACGCTTTCGCCGCGGCATTGAGCCGGTTGGCGGCCCACGTCGGTTACCGGGTCACCGTCTGCGACGCCCGCCCGCTGTTTGCCACCCCTGAGCGTTTCCCGGACGCGGACCGAATCGTGGTGCGACCACCGCACGCCTACCTTGCGGAGACGGACGTGGATGAACGGACGGTACTGTGCGCGATGACCCACGACCCGAAATTCGACGACCCGCTGTTAGCGGCGGCGCTGGCCACCCCGGCGCAGTTCATCGGGGCGATGGGCTCGCGGAAGGTGGCGCAGGATCGCCTGGAGCGCCTGCGAGAAAGGGGAGTGGAGGAAACCCGGTTGGCACGGCTGCGCTCGCCGATCGGACTGGACTTAGGCGCGCTGAGCCCAGAGGAGACGGCGGTGTCCATCCTCGCGGAAATCATCGCTGACCGCACCGGCGGCACCGCCAGGTCGTTGACGGAGACCTCCGGGCCGATCCACGCCCGGCGCCCGGTCAGGTGAACCGTCGGGTCGGTGGGGCGGGGGAGGGCCCGTCAGTGCCGTGGCCGCGCAACGAGGTCGCGCACGCCACCCCCGCCGCCGTCCCCAGGCCCACAGCGATGGGAATCAGCTGCAGGTCGGTGGTGATGTCGCCGGCGGCGTAAACTCCGTCGACGCTGCTGAGCTGGAATCCGTTGACCACGACGGAACCGTCGTCGGCGAGTTCGCAGCCGAGTCCCTTCGCTAAAAGCGTGGCGGGTTCGTGCCCGTAGGAAAAGAACACGGCGGAACCGGGGACGAACGTGCCGTCGGTGAGCACGACCCCGCGCAGATCCCCCGGTTCGCCGACGAATTTCTCGGCGGCGCCGTCGATGACCTCGATGCGGTGCTCGCTGAGCACCTCACGCTGCGCGTGGCTGAACCCCGGGTCGGAACTGTCGGTGACGATGCGCACGGTGCGGGCCCAGTCGAGCAGCTCGGCGGCGTAGGCGGGCACGTGGGCGCCGTCGCCGAGGATGACGGCGTCTTTGCCCGCGACGGTCAACCCGTCGCAGGCGGGGCAGTGGTGGACGTCCGTGCCGTAGTGTTCGTCGACGCCGATGACCCTCGGCAACCGGTCTTTCACACCGGTTGCCAGGACGATGCGGGAGGCGGCGACTTCCGTGCGATCGTCGATGAGCGCACGGAACGTGCCGTCGTCGCCGCGGCGGATCGTGTTCACCGTCCCGTGGTGGAGGCGGACCTGCGGATACTGCGCGAGACCGGCGCGAGCTTCAGCGATGAGCTCTGCCGGGGGCACGGGATCGCGGGTGAGCACCCCGTGGGCTCGGTCGGCGGCGCGGTTGCGGTGTGCGCCGGCGTCCACGACGAGGGTGGAGCGCCGGTACCTGCCCAGCCAGGTGGCGGCGGCCAGGCCGGCGGGACCGCCGCCGACCACGAGGGCGTCCACGGTCTCCGGCAATGTGGGGGTCATGGAGTCTCTTCCTTGTTCTCGATGCGGTGGGCGGGGTAGCGGACGACGCCGTCGTCACCGACGACGGCCCCCTCGGTCAGCGTCGCCGCCGTGACCTTTCCCGCGCCCATGAGGTGGCGGACGTCCTCGCCCGCGGCGAGCAGGTGGTCGGCGATGATGCGGCGGTGGCAGCGCCACCACACGGCCTCAGAGCACATCACGGCGGTGTGCTCTTCTTCGGCGGCGCGACGCAACCGGTCCAGCGCCTCGGCGAACTCGGCGGACAGGGCGTGATCCGCGTAGTTGTGGAAGCTGCGGTTGCGCCAATCGCCGTTGACCTCGAAGGGGACGGTCGTGGACACGGGGCGTCGTCCGGTCAACGCCTCTTCCCGCCGGTAGGAGATCCCGGC
>CALZCR010000215.1 GCA_945631445.1 uncultured Corynebacterium sp.
CCCAGGTCAACGAAAGCACGCGCCGGCCGACGATCCCGGTGATCAGGGCGGCGGCCAGCGTCAGCACCAGCCCGGCGCCGATGTAGGCCAGCGAAGAGGGGTCGGTCAACGCGTTGCGGAAACCCGCCCCGGCGGACGTGCCCACCCCGGCGAGGAAAAGCGCCAGCCCGAGGGTCTGCATCGTGCGGTTGGCGTGGAACGGCATCTGCCAGGTGACCGGGCCGGTGCGGTTCACAGCGCCCAGGATCAACCCGGCGACGATGGGACCGCCGCCGAAGCCGAGGGTGAGCACGGCGTCCCCGGGCAGCGGAATGGGGATCAGCCCGATCGCCAACCCGATGGCCAGGCCCAGGGCAAACGGCAGCAAGTCGACGTCGCCGAGTTTGCGTTCCGAGTCGCCGAGAAAAGCACGGATCTCCTGCATCCGCCCCGGCGCGGCGATGACGCGCACGCGGTCGGAGTAGTTGAGCACGGTGCTGGGGCTCGGCACGGATTCGGAGTCGCCGGTGCGTACCCGGGCGATGAGGAAGCCGTGGTTGACGGTGTCGAGTTCGCCGACGGTGCGGCCGGCGATCTCCGGGGAGGAGACGGTGAAGCGGGAGTAGGCGAGTTCGGTGTCTTCGATTTTGGCGTCGTAGCCGGTGCCGAGGGTGTGGATGGCGGCGTCGACGGCTGATTCGGTGCCGTTGATCACCAGCCGCATGCCTTCGCGCAGCGGCATGGTGGGGTCGGCGAGTTCGTGGTGGTCTTCGTCGTCGGCGATGCGGGTGGCGATGATTTTTTCGTCGACGATGTTGCAGAGGTCGCCGATGCGGCCGCGGATGCCGGGGCCGATTTCGACGCCGCGCCACACGAGTGGTTCGGTGAGCATGCCTTCGGAGGCGGCCGCGGCGCGGTGGTCGACTTTGAGTGCGGCGGCGCCGACGGCGGCGACGACGATGGTGCCGATGACCGCGCCCGGATAGGCCAGCGAATAGCCGACGACGGGGGCTTGTCCGTCCGCCGGGTCGACCATGGAGACGATCGCCGCCATGCCGGGCGTGGAGGACAGGGAGCCGGCGAACATGCCGGCGCCCGTCAAGGCATCTAGGCCGAGTCCGCGGATGAGCAGGGCGCCCAGGCCAACCAGCGCCACGATCAGTGCGAGCGCGTAGACGGTGACTTTCCAGCCGCGGGTGGAAAATTCCCGGAAGAACGCGGGCCCGGCCTGTAGCCCGATGGCGTAGACGAACACGGCCAGTCCCAGTTGGTACAGCAGGGGCGGGATTTGGATCTCGGGGTTGGCGGTGGCCAGTCCGAGGGCCACGAAGAGCACGGCGGCGGCGCCGAGGGAGATGCCGAAGACGCGGATCTTGCCCAGCGCCAGGCCCACCGCGAGGATGAGGACGAGGGTGAAGAGGGTGTTGTCTGCGAGGAAGTCGAGTGCACCGGTCACACCCGCCGACTCTAGTGCAGCTCCCAGCTGACGAGGCGGGCCTCGGACTCCGGGTCTTCTAAGGCCGCGGTGGTGCGGTCCAGGGTGATCAGCAGGTAGGACGCGGAGATCTGTTCGACCAGGCCGCCGCCCCATTCCGCCACGACAACGGCGTCGGTCAGCGCGCTGTCCAGGTCCAGGGCGTCGAGTTCGCCGAGCGGGTCGCCGCCGCCTTCCCCGAGCAGGCGGTAGGCGTCGACGTGGATGAGGGCGGGGCCGTCGTCAAGCGAACGGTGCTCGCGCGCGATGACGAAGGTCGGGGACGTCACCCGCCCTTTGACGCCGAGGCCGCGGGCGAGTCCCTGGGTGAAGGTGGTCTTGCCCGCGCCGAGCGGGCCGTCGAGGATGACCACGTCGCCGGCTTCCAAGGCGCGGCCGATTTCTTCCCCGAAAGCCTGGGTGTCGGCGGCGGTTTCCAGGCGGCGGGCGCCGGAGACGG
Source organism: uncultured Corynebacterium sp. (assembly GCA_945631445.1). Classification (GTDB taxonomy): domain Bacteria; phylum Actinomycetota; class Actinomycetes; order Mycobacteriales; family Mycobacteriaceae; genus Corynebacterium. The sequence continues at coordinate 1,914 of CALZCR010000215.1, forward strand.
CGAAGTCCTTCACTTAGAGGCCTCCCTCGTAGGTGCGCACGGTGCGGCCCTTTGGCAGGCAGGCCACTTCGTAGTTGATGGTGCCCAGCATATCGGCCAGCTCCGTGGCGGACATGCCGCCGGGCCCGAAGAGCACGGCTTCGTCGCCTTCGGCCACGCCGTAAGGGTTCTCGCCTAAATCGACGATGATCTGGTCCATGCACACCCGCCCGACCTGCGGGTAGCGCTTGCCGCCGATGCCGACTTCCAGCGCGCCCTGCACCCGGCGCGGCAGCCCGTCGGCGTATCCGCAGGGGATGACCGCCAGGTACCCGTCCTGCTTCGCGCGCCAGCTCAGGGAGTAGCTGGTGCCTTCGCCGGCCTTGATCGGCTTGACGACGACCACGTCGGCCGCCCAGGTCATGGCCGGTTTAAGTCCGTGGTCGCCGGGCAGCGGGTCAAGCCCGTAGAGAATCAGGCCCGGGCGGACTTGGTCGAAGTACAAGTCGGGGCGGGTCAGGGTCGCCGGGGAGTTGGCGAGGTGGTTGCGGGGCAGCTCCAGGCCGAGTTTCCGTCCCAGGGCGATGGCGCGGCGGAAGCCTTCCGCTTGGACGTCGGTGAAGGGGTCGTGGGGTTCGTCGGCGCAAGCCAGGTGGGAGAACACGCCGGTGACGGTGAGGTGTTCAGCGTCGCGCAGCAGGGTGAAGGCTTCTTCCCAGTGGGCTTCGTCGATGCCGGAGCGGTGCATGCCGGTGTCCGCCATGACGGCCACGCGGGCGGGGATGGCGGCGTCGATCAGCGCGTGGGCGTGCGCCAGGGAGGGCACGCCCAGCTCTATGCCGTGGCTGAGCGGTTCGGCGAGGTCTTCGTCGGCGCTCCAGATCCAGGCGAGGACGGGCAGTTCCGTGTGCTCGGTCAGGGCGACGGCTTCCGCGGTGGTGGCGACGCCGAAGCGGTCGGCGCCGTGCTCCGCCATCACTTTCACCACGCGGTCGGCGCCGTGGCCGTAGGCGTCGGCTTTGACCACGGCCATCAATTCCGCCGGGGCCACGAGGTCTTTGACCAGGCGGGTGTTGTGGGCGATGGCGTCGAGGTCGATGCGCGTGCGAAGCAGGTTCATGGCTGCTGATTGTGCCACTTGTGCGGGGCGTTGGGCGAGTCCGTGGGGCCGGGGAGACGCGTGTGGCCGCGAGTGTGCCTTAGGCCAGACGCATCACCCCGAAACTGTCCGGGGTGCGTCGATATGTCTGGCCTGCGGGACGCGCGGAGCGGAAGGGTCCGCAGGGAGGTCACACCCCGGTCGGTACGGTCTGCAACAGTCGGCGGTCCTTGTCCGTCAGCTGCGGGGCACCCCGGCTGGACAGCAGCGTGCCCAGCACCGCCTTGAGCGCGAAGTACGGGTCGTCGACCATGCTGTGCGCCCGCCAGCCGATGTGCTTGTCCGGGCGGACCAGGATCACGCCGTCTTCCTCGACTTCGCGCTGGCGCAGCCAGTCGCCGTAGAGGTCCTGGTGCTGCTCTCCTTCGCCGATGACCACGGCCTTGATCTCCATACCGGTCTCCGCGGCGAGCTTGTCCGCGGCTTCCGCCCAGGCGCGGCCGTTGATGCCGGTGAACACGGTGAAGCCGGTGCCGGTGGAGACGTCGTGAGTGGAGTACTTGTTCTTGGCGTCGCCGAGCCAGGCGTGCGGCAGGCGCAGTCCCGGCCTATTCCACGGTGACGGACTTGGCCAAGTTGCGCGGCTTGTCGATGTCGTCGTTGCCGCACGCACGCGCGATGTCGGCGGCCAGAAACTGCAGCGGCACCGTCGCCAGCAGCGGCTGCATGATCGACGGCGTCTGCGGCACCCGGATCAACCAGTTCGCATACGGCTCCACCGCCGTGTCGCCTTCTTCGGCGATGACGATGGTGCGTGCGCCGCGGGCCCGGATCTCCTGAATGTTGGACACGATCTTCGAGTGCAGCAGCTTCACCCCGCGCGGGCTCGGGACGACCACCACGACCGGGAGATCCTCCTCGATCAAGGCGATCGGGCCGTGTTTGAGTTCGCCGGCCGGGAACCCCTCCGCGTGGATATAAGCCAGCTCCTTGAGCTTCAACGCG
>CALZCR010000216.1 GCA_945631445.1 uncultured Corynebacterium sp.
CCGGGTATCCCGACGTCCAGGAAAGCAGACTCAACGTCCGCATCGGCGGCGTCGTCCTGGTCGCCGTACTTGAACAGCGCGAAGACGTGCTCGGGATCATGCGCTGCGCCCTCGTCGACCTGCTGAAGGGGCGCTGACCTACGGGCAAGAGCCCTTATGTTCGAGATCTCCACTATGCGCGCGCATAGTGCGTAGAGTGCGCGGTCACCGCCGCGGCGGCATGCGGCCACGAAATGATGTGCCGCCGCCGGTACTCGCTGACACTGCTCATCACTCACTGACCTTAACTGGTATGCCACAATGGGGTGCAGCTGTACCACCCATCCCCGCAGAAGCCGCGGATGCGGAAACAGCGCAAGATTTCACTCACATAACTGCAGACACCATGGCCCCGCCTCCCGGGGTGCTCCGCGACGGCGGCGGCGAGGACATCAGGAAAATGCCCGCCAGCGCCCGGAGACCCCGAGGGGCGGATCAGCCATATCAACGACGGGAGTTTCACCTGTGGCGACAAACGACACCACTGATACACACGACGACAACGACAAGCCGGCGACGTCGGCGCCGAAGCGCCGCGCCACCCGCAAGACCGCCCGCAAAACGGTGAAGAAGACCGCGCCCGCGGCTAAAAAAACCACCAAGAAAACCACCAAAAAAAGCACGAAAAAGACGGTGAAGAAAACCGCCGCGCCCGCCCAGCCCACTGCTTCCCCGGCGGAGGCGGCGGCAGGTTTCGACCGCACCACCCTCGCCGAGAGAACCCGAGTGCACGCCCTGGCCAAGCAGCTGGGCATGACCTCCAAGGAACTCATCGTCGCCCTCGACGCCGTCGGCCTGGTCAAGGTCGCGCAGTCCGCGCTCTCCCGGGAGGAGGCCGACCGCGTCCTCGACCACCTGGCTGGCGTCGACGCCACCCCGTCCGCCGCGAAACCGGAGCAGGCCCCGGCCGCACAGGAGGAGTCCGCCCCGCCCGCGGAAAACGCGGAGCCGGAACAAAAGATCCGCACCCGCGTGCGCAAGAACGTCGAAAACGAAATCCACCAGATCGAGGCCAAGGTCGACGCCGACCTGGCCGACGCCGTCGAAGACGCCCGCAGCGACGAGCCCCTCGAAGACGTCACCCCAGAGATCACCCCGGCGCCGGAAGACAAGCACACCGCCGCGGCCTACGCCCCGCTGTTTGTCGCCCCGGCGGCAGACGCACCCGCCCGTCCCGCCGACGGCGACGAGCAGGAGGACACCGACGCGACCCCGGCGAAGCGTTCATCGCCGAGTTCACGTCGTCGCACCCGCCGCAGCACCCGAGCCACAGCCGCAGCCCCAGCTGAGACGACCGAGAAAGCAGGGCCCACCGACGCCGCCGACCACGTCGAGAAGACCCGGGAAGAGAAAGAGGCCGATCTTCCGACCGAGCCCGTCGCTTTGAAGGGTTCAACTCGCCTGGAGTCGCAGCGCCGCCGCCGCAACGAAATGCGCGAGGCCGGCCGGAAACAAAAGCGCGTGGTCTCGCAGGCGGAGTTCCTCGCGCGCCGGGAATCCGTCGAACGCACCATGGTCGTGCGTGAGCGTCACCGGGTGGAGGACCCCGAGCACCCCGGCCTGGTCACGCAGGTCGGCGTGCTGGAAGATGATTTGCTCGTCGAGCACTTCGTCACCTCGGACGCGCAGGCGTCGATCATCGGCAACATCTACCTCGGCCGGGTGCAGAACGTGCTGCCGAGCATGGAGGCCGCGTTCATCGACATCGGCACCGGCCGCAACGGCGTGCTCTACGCCAGCGAAGTGGACTGGAAGGCCGCGGGCCTGGGAGGCCGCAGCCGCCGCATCGAGCAAGCGCTGAAATCCGGTGACCAGGTGCTGGTGCAGGTGTCCAAGGATCCGATGGGGCACAAGGGCGCCCGCCTGACCACCCAGATCTCGTTGGCCGGCCGCTACCTCGTCTACGTTCCGGGGGGCCGATCCGCGGGCATCTCCCGCAAGCTGCCCGCCCCTGAGCGCAAGCGTCTCAAAGACATCTTGGGCCGCGTCATCCCGGGCCAGGGCGGGGCGATCATCCGCACCGCCGCGGAAAATGTGCCGGAAGAAGCCATCGGCGCCGACGTCGACCGTCTGCACGCGCTGTGGGAGGACGTGCAACGCCGCGCGGAGAAGGAAAAAGCGGCGAAGGGGGCGCAACCGGTCACCCTGTACGAGGAGCCGGACATGTTGATCAAGGTCGTGCGCGACCTCTTCAACGAAGATTTCACCCACCTGGTCGTTGACGGCAAGCGTTCCTGGAACACCGTCTCGGCTTACGTGAAGTCCGTGGCCCCGGATCTGGTGGACCGCCTCGTGCGTTATGACCGTGGCCAACACGACGGTCAGGACGCCTTCGCCCACTACCGCATCGACGAGCAGCTGGAAAAGGCCCTGCACCGCAAGGTGTGGCTGCCGTCCGGCGGCTCGCTGGTCATCGACCGCACTGAGGCGATGACCGTCGTCGACGTCAACACCGGCAAGTTCACCGGCTCCGGCGGCAACTTGGAGGAGACCGTCACCCGCAACAACCTCGAGGCCGCCGAGGAGATCGTCCGCCAGATGCGGTTGCGCGACCTGGGCGGCATGATCGTCGTCGACTTCATCGACATGGTCCTGCCGGAAAACCAGGACCTCGTCTTACGTCGCCTCAAGGAGGCGCTGGGACGTGACCGCACCCGCCACCAGGTTTCCGAGGTCACCTCGCTCGGGCTGGTGCAGATGACGCGTAAGCGCCTGGGCACCGGTCTGTTGGAGACCTTCTCCACCGACTGTGAGCACTGTGGTGGCCGGGGGCTGATCCTGCATGAGGATCCGGTCGACCACCACGAGCACGACCACGGGGGACGCCACGACCGGGGCAGGGGCTCTCGTTCGCAGCCCAAGCGCGAGGAGCGCCAGGAACAGCCGAAGAGGGACGCGCCCAAGCGGGAAGAACGCCAGACCCGCCGCCGCACGAAGACCACGGACACGGAGACCTTCGAGAAGATCGCCGCGGCGGTGGTCTCCGGAGGCGAGCAACCGGAGGAAACCGAACGGGAAGAACGCCAGGACAAGCCCTCCCCACGCCGTCGCGGAGGTCGGGGTCGCGGCCGCGGTCGGGGACGCTCCGCCGAGGATCGTCAGCGGCTCACGCAGGACTCCCAGCCGGAGCAGGACGACGCGCTCAGCGACGTCGACGCCATCGTCTCCGCAGCTATCGAGACAGCCGCCCAGGCGGACCCCGAGGAGCCGTCAGACTCCGATTACGTCGCCGAGACCACCGGAACGGGGGAAAAGACGTTCCAGCAGGCCGTCGCCGAGTTCGAGGCTTCCCCGCGCCGACGTCGTCGCACCCGCGGCAACTCCCGCTCCGACCACCGACCCAAGCGGGAGGACTTTAAGGACACGTCCCGGGAGGAGACCCGCCGGCCGGAGCCGAAGCAGGAGCCACGACAGGAATCGGCGCAGGACAAGCCGGCCGCTGAGCGGAAGTCCCCGCAAAAGACCTCGTCCCAGCCTTCGCCGGGGCGGCGGGGGCGCCGCCGCGCGGTGCGCAAGAGCGTCCCGTCGCAGCGACAGGGGCAGCCGACGAAGCCGAAGGAGACGGACAAGCCCGAGCGCCCCACTCAGGCTCCGGCCGCCGCGAAACAGTCGGGCAGCGGGCGCGGCCGTCGCCGTGCGACCCGCCGGCGCTCCGCGGGTTCCGGGCGCCAGTAACGGCGAGAGCGTGACCGTAACTGGGGTGGTTTGGAGAAATGGCCCCTTTCACGGTAACCTTTGACAGTCGCTGTTTTAAAGAGAGTGCGCGGGTCCCGATCTGTGGTTGCCCGCGCCCTTTGAAACGCAGGAATGAACACATTGTCCATTCAGCGCCCGGTTCAGTCTGGGGGCTGAGCCGAGTATAGATAAGGGGTAACCCTCCTATGTACGCGATCGTCAAGACCGGCGGAAAGCAGTACAAGGTTGCCGAAGGTGACCTCGTCAAGGTCGAGAAGATC
>CALZCR010000217.1 GCA_945631445.1 uncultured Corynebacterium sp.
CATGGTCGAGGTCAACTCCGAGACCGACTTCGTGGCCAAGAACGCCGACTTCGTCGAGTTCGCCACCAAGGTCGCCGAGGCCGCCGCCGCAGCCAAGGCCAACACCCCGGAGGAGCTCAAGGCAGCCACCATCGACGGCCAGACCGTCGAAGACGCCGTCACCGACATGTCCGCCCGTTCCGGCGAGAAGCTCGAGGCACGTCGCGCCGTCACCGTCGAAGGCGAGAACCTCGCCTCCTACCTGCACCAGCGTTCCGCTGACCTGCCGCCGGCCGTCGGCGTGCTCGTCGCCTACACCGGCTCCGGCGAGGAGGCCGCCCAGGGCGCGCACCAGGTCGCTCTGCAGATCGCCGCGCTCAAGGCCCAGTACTTGACCCGCGAGGACGTCCCGGCCGAGGTCCTGGAGAAGGAGCGCTCCGTCGCCGAGCAGATCACCCGCGAAGAGGGCAAGCCGGAGCAGGCCATCCCGAAGATCGTCGAAGGCCGCCTGAACGGCTTCTACAAGGACGTCGTCCTGCTGGAGCAGGCCTCCGTGGCGGACTCCAAGAAGACCGTCAAGCAGGTCGCCGAGGAAGCCGGCGTGGAGATCACCCGCTTCGAGCGTTTCGAGGTCGGCCAGTAGCCCTGTCCGCCCCGTTGACCTGAGCCCTGTCCGGGCCACCAGGTCAACCACACCCCACGTGGGTCGCACAACAAGCGACTCACGTGGGGTTTGTCGCTATAAAGACACCATTGGCGCTAAGATAGTCACGACCAGAAGGACCGCCGCCACCGCAGCCGAATCGACGGCGGGCGACCGCGGCACTACCCACAAGGAGACACCCCGGTGACCACCGCACCCGAGTCAGAAAAGCAGGCAACGAACGGCTATAAGCGGGTGATGCTCAAACTCGGGGGCGAGATGTTCGGCGGCGGCACCGTGGGCATCGACCCGGACGTCGTGGAAAACGTCGCCAAGCAGATCGCGGAGGTCGCCCGCACCGGCACCGAAATCGCCGTGGTCATCGGCGGCGGCAACTTCTTCCGCGGCGCCGAGCTGCAGCAGCGCGGCATGGACCGCGCCCGCTCCGACTACATGGGCATGCTCGGCACCGTCATGAACTCCCTCGCGCTGCAGGACTTCCTGCTGCAGGAGGGCATCGAGTGCCGCGTCCAGACCGCCGTCAACATGGCCCAGATCGCCGAGCCCTATCTGCCGCTGCGGGCCTCGCGGCACCTGGAAAAAGGCCGCGTGGTCATTTTCGGCGCCGGCATGGGCATGCCGTACTTCTCCACGGACACCACCGCCGCCCAGCGTGCCCTGGAGATCAACTGCGACGTCCTCTTTTTGGCCAAGGCCGTCGACGGCGTCTACGACTCCGATCCGCGCGTCAACCCGGACGCCCAGCTGCACACCGAGATCACCCACCGCGAGGTCATCGAGAAGGGGCTGAAGGTCGCCGACGCCACCGCCTTCAGCCTCTGCATGGACAACGACATGCCGATCCTCGTGTTCAACCTGCTCACCGAGGGCAACATCGCCCGCGCGGTGCGTGGCGAAAAACTCGGCACTCTGGTCGCCTAAACGTCAGCCACCTGCTCGAACCTGATAGATTTGTACGAACAGCACGCGTAAAATCCGGTCTGTTTCCGCAAAGAACGAACCCCAACCCATAAGGACCCCACATGATCAAGGACATTCTGGACGACGCGGCCAAGAACATGGCCGCCTCCGTGGATCACACCCGTGAAGAGCTCGTCACCATTCGCACCGGCCGCGCGAACCCGGCCATGTTCAACAGCCTCGTCGCCGAGTTTTACGGCCAGCTGACCCCGATTCCGCAGATGGCGTCGATTTCCGTGCCGGAGCCGCGCATGCTGCTGATCAAGCCTTATGACCCCTCCTCGATGAGCGAGATCGAAAACGCGATCCGTAATTCCGACCTCGGCGTCAACCCCACCAACGACGGGATGGTCCTGCGCGTGACCATCCCGCAGCTGACCGAGGAACGCCGCAAGGACATGGTCAAGCTGGCCAAGAGCAAGGGCGAAGACGGCAAGATCGCCGTGCGCAACATCCGCCGCAAGGGCATGGACTCGCTGAAGAAGCTCCAGAAAGACGGCGACGCCGGCGAGGACGAGGTCAACGCAGGCGAGAAGGACCTGGACAAGGTCACCAACGACTACGTCTCCCGCATCGACGATCTCGTCGCAGCCAAGGAAGAAGAGCTGATGGAGGTCTAGCACCTTCGCTCTGCGCCGTCATTGCGCCCGCCGCCGGATTCGCATTCTCACCCCGGGGCGGGCGACAATACTATCTGACCTAAAAACAACTGATCTTGGACGACATCATGACCCGCAGGAGGACCACATGGGCGTAGCCGATGGCCCCGACGCCTCCCGCGTCGGCCGCATCGGGCTGTTCCGCCGATCGCGTTCAGGACAGGGAAACCCCGACGATCTGCCCCGGCCGAAAAAATCGGCCGGCCGCAACCTGCCCGTCGCCACCGCGGTGGGCGCCGCCCTCGCCGCGGTGGTGCTGCTGTCCCTGTGGATCGGCCCCGTCGCCTGGTACCCCCTCGTGGCCGTGGCCATGGGCTTCGCCATGTGGGAAGTCTTGGATCAGCTGCGGGACAAAGGGTACCGCCTGCCCATGTGGCGGATGATCGCCCTCGGCCAGGCCATCGTCTGGATCTCCTGGCCCTTCGGAGCGAACGGAGTGGTGGCGGCGTTCGCGCTGTCCGCGATGGTCGCGATGTTCAGCCAGCTCTTTCGTTACGGGCGCAAAGCCCCGCCGCAAAATTACCTGCGCGACACCGCCACGGCCGTGTTCATCCTCGCCTGGATCCCGCTGTTCGGCTCTTTCGCCGCGATGCTGTCGCTGTTCGAGTCCAACGGCGTCCCCGGCGGGTTCTACATCATCACCTTCATGCTCTGCGTCGTGGCCTCGGACACCGGCGGATACACGGCTGGCGTGCTGTTCGGGACCCACCCGATGGCCCCGGCCATCAGCCCGAAGAAAACCTGGGAGGGCTTCGCCGGTTCGCTCGTCGCCGGGGTGCTCGCCGGGGCGCTGGCGTTCGGGTTCCTCATCCACGAGCCCTGGTGGCTGGGCGTCGTGTTCGGCGCGCTGCTGGTTTTCTCTTCCAGCCTGGGGGACTTGGTGGAATCCCAGTTCAAGCGGGAGCTGGGAATCAAAGACATGTCGGGGTTGCTGCCGGGGCACGGCGGTTTCATGGACCGGTTGGACGGGATGTTGCCCTCGGCGGCCGTCACCTGGATCTTTTTCACCCTGGCGCTCCTCTAGGACCTGGCCGCCGCCCCCCGTCACCTGTGTTTTGCGGCCTTCTTCGCCTGTCGGCGCAGTTCAAACATGCGCCAGCCGCCGACGAGCGCGGTGATCAAAGCACCGGTGATCGCGGCGAACAGGTACGCCACGCCCGCCGGGAAGTTCCATGACCACGCGAAGAGGTTCATCTCCACCTGCTGTTGATTCTGCAGGATGAACACCAACAACAGGATCAGCAGCAACGCCCCGAAAATCAACGCCACCCACGCGCCCCCGGCAACGGAGCCGCGGGGCACGTTATCGCGCGGCGCGTCATCGTGTTCCCGGTGGGCGGGAGACTCCGCCGGCACGGCGATCTCAGCGGCCGTGGGCGAGCCGTCCGCGGGCAGGGCCTCCGGAAGGTGTTCCGCCGAGGAAGCGCTGGATCCCGAACCGTCGTTTGGGCCAGGTTCAGGCAGGTCGGCGCTGTGGGGCTGATAGTCACGTCTTTCCATGCCCCCATTTAATACCTTTTGCTGCGAGTCTGCCGTTGACAGAAGGTCAGGGAGGGGTCAACAATTGGGTAACCCCAGGTGACACGTGCAAAGATGGGAACTGTTATGGCTGAACCAGTAAAATTGCAATTCACTGCACCGAAGCGCGGCCAGCCGCGCCAACCAGAACACGACCTAACACACCACCACAGCCACGACCCCCGCGCCCCCCGACCCCTGCACA
>CALZCR010000218.1 GCA_945631445.1 uncultured Corynebacterium sp.
CGGCGAAGTCGACGGCTACGTCCACTTCACCCGTACCGCCGGCGGTTCCACCATCGCCCCGGAAGAGCACTACTCCGCCGACGACGCCGCCGCCAAAGAAGGCGACGCCTGGGAGACCGCCGTCGAGGAAGCGGAGCTGTTGGCCCTGGACGGCGCGGTTCACGACCAAGAGCTTTTCGAGAGCTGCGAGACCTCCCCGCTGATTTTCGCCTCCGCCATGCTGAACTTCGGCGTGCACCAGATCCTGGACACCCTGTGCGCGATCGCCCCGGCGCCGCGCCCCCGCGACTCCGACCCGAAGGCCGTGGCGGCGTCGACCTCCGCCATCGATGAAACCCGTGACCTGGACGACGCTTTTTCCGGCGTCGTGTTCAAGGTGCAGGCCGGCATGGACAAAAAACACCGTGACACGCTGGCGTTCATGCGGGTGGTCTCCGGTGAATTCGACCGCGGCATGCAGGTCACCCACGCTCAATCCGACCGCAGTTTCTCCACCAAGTACGCCCTGACGGTGTTCGGCCGCACCCGCGACACCGTCGACTCCGCCTTCCCGGGCGATATCGTGGGCCTGGTCAACGCCGGGTCCCTGGCGCCGGGCGACACCATCTACGACGGCCGCAAAGTGCAGTTCAAGCCCATGCCGCAATTCGCCCCCGAGCACTTTCGCACTTTGCGCGCGAAATCCCTGGGCAAGTACAAGCAGTTCCGCAAGGCGCTCGAGCAGCTCGACGCCGAGGGCGTGGTGCAGATCCTGCGCAACGACCTCCGTGGCGACGCCGCCCCGGTCATGGCCGCCGTGGGCCCCATGCAGTTCGAGGTCATGCAGGCCCGGATGGAAAACGAATACAACGTCGAGACCGTCACCGAACCGGTCCCCTACTCGGTGGCCCGGCGCACCGATGAAGAGTCCGCCGCCGAACTCGGCCGCCAGCGCGGCGTCGAGGTGTTCACCCGTTCCGACGGCGAGCTGCTCGCCCTGTTCGGCGACAAGTGGAAGCTGGCCTTCCTGCAGCGCGAGCACCCGAACCTGACCATGGAGCCGCTGGTTGCCGACGACTGACGGTCATGCGTCGCAGATTCGGACGCGAGCCTTTATGGGGGTGGGGCAAAAAGCCCCTCTCCCACCCTTGTGCGTGCAGTCACATTAGGTTAGGGTCACCTTCATTGACTTCTCAGGAGGCCCCATGACCATCACCGCCACGTATGCGAAAAACCTCACCCGTCGGATCCTCCACGGCTCGGGCTCGATCTCGCTCGTCCCGTACAAGCTGGACCCCACCCGCAGCATCCCGGTCGCCTTGCACGGAATCGACGCCGTCGGCCGCCTCATCGTCGTCTGCCACGCCGACGAGGCCGCCTGGCTCCCCCACACCGAGGTTCGCGTCGATGGAGTGAAGAAGGCCCTGGAACTGTCGACGAGCATCACCGTCGCCAGCTTGCACGGCACGGGCCAGCTGACCTGGCTCCCCTACGGAGAATCCGTGGCGGGTATCGGACTGGCCCCCGCCCCTCACCTGCGCTTCGGCGTGGTCGAGCTCGAGCAGGTTCACCTGCACTGGCCGTGCGGCGCCACGCTGGTGCGGATGTCCGAACTTGACGGTGGCGTGGCCGACGACGCCCCGGCGATCGATGAACTGGAGGTGCGCGACCGCCTCGACGCCCTGGGGGAACGGCGCCTGGCTTCCTTGCACACGGAGGTGCTCACGGGACTGATCGACGGGGAAGTCCTCGACGACCGCAAACTCGCCTTAAGCGCGAATCACCGCGACCGGGTGTGGGTGGGCGACGTCGATGACCAAGGGATCATGCTCATCGGCGCCGGCACCGAGCGCATCAGCGTCACCTTCGTGCGTTTCCCGCAGCCGGCGGACTCCCCCGCGGGAATCGCCGACGCAGTGGCGGCGCTTGCCTAAAGGGAAATGACTCAGCGAGCCTCGTAGGTGGTGCAGGCCGCGGTGTCGGCGACCTCGATGCCGCCGGCGGAGCACAACAGGTTGGAGTTATGCACACAGTCGACGCGGTGGCACGCCCCGACTTGGCCTTGGCCGTCACTCAGTCCGGCACGGACGTCGAGCTCGGAGAAGGTGGCGCAGGAGGCGGATCCGGCGGCGCCGCCGACGGTGATGGCGACGGCGGTGCAGCCTTGATTGTCGTTGAAGGCGCAGGCGGTGGCGGCGCAGGCGCTGACGGGGGCGGTGGCGGTGGTCATGAGGGTTCCTTCCAGAATCTTTCCGATGAGGGAGGAGTTTTCCCAATCATCTTCAACCCCTCCGTGCCTTAGAGAATACGGGAATCACTACAGGTGACAGGGGAGAAATTAGGAGAGCCCACACTGTGGCGGGACCGTAGTGGCTGGCATTGATTTTGGGCCCATTATTGCGTCAAATCAATGCACCCCATTTCGGGGGCACTAAATGGCGAGGAACCTCTCCGTCTCCGACCACTCGCGGCGTGCCTGTTCCTGACCGGCCGTGAAAGCCAGCCGGAGCCTCTTCACCCGCCGCTCGCCCGTGCTCACCGGCATGATCTCCGGGAAGAACACCTTCGCCCGCCCCTGCTCCTCCAGCGCCAAGATGCGACGCTTGGCGGCGTTGTAGATCGCGGGCCGCTTGATCTGCGCCTCGGCGACGGCGGGCCAGCGGCGCAATACGCGTCGGATGGTTTGCGGACGGGCGACCTCTGGTTTCCAATAATCGCGCGGGCGGGACATGATGACCAGAAACTTCGAGTAGCCGGCCTGCTCGGCGGCGTCGATGAGCAGTCCGCCGGATGTGCCCATCGCGCCGTCGACGTACGGTTCGCCGTCGATCACCGGCATGTTCATCACCACCGGCAGCGTCGACGACGCCCGGACCCGGACGTTGACGTCGGTGGCCGTGGTCATGTCCGCCCGGTTCCACGCCACCGTCCGGCCCGTCGCCGCCTGCACCGCCTCGATGTGCACCTGCGCCGGGTGCCCGGCGTAGGCGTCGAAATCAAAGGGGAGGTCAGCTATCCCCGAACGCTCGTAGATGTATTCGGCGTTGAAGTAGCCGGTGCCGCGGGCCAACGATCCCCAGCCGCCGAACTCCGGATAAGCCGCGAAGTCCGTGAAACTGATGCGGGCGCGTTCCGCGTCGCGGCTCAGGTAGTTGAGGGTGTGGCTCGACCCGGCGGAGATTCCGCCGACCCAGCCGACGTCCACCCCGGCGCGGATCAGGGAGACGACGGGCGCTGCGGTGTAGGAACCCCGCATGCCGCCGCCTTCGATTATCAGGGCCACGTCAGATGCATCGATCACACCCCGCGATCCTAGCGGAGACTACCATCGGGGCCATGGGATTCTTGGACCGCATCTTTGGCCGTGGCACAGCGGAGAACCTGCCGAAGTTGCCGGCTGAGGTGCAAGAGGTGAACGTCGGCGGGTTGCAGGTGCGCACCGCTGCGGAATGGGTCATGGTGCTCGCCTCCCCCCGCAGCCGCAGCGCCCGGCGTCTACACCCGGGAGGGCGCCCCTTGACCGTGGTGCCGGTGAAGCGGGAGAAGCGCATCGTGCTCGACCCCAAGGTCGGATGGGTGCTGCCCCTGACCCAGTCCCAGGCCGACGCCTTGGTCGCCGGTGCCAGCAGCGAGCCCGGCGAATACGAGATCGCCGACCTCGGGGTGGCCTTAGTCGTCGAAAAGCAGTGACCCCGCCCCGCCCCCACTGAGACACGGCCCACATCACCTGCCTGCCCAGTGGGGCGGCGAGCTGGAGAGTTTTCCGGAAATTCACGCCGTCGACACGCCGCGGCCATGCCTTCCCCTAGTCTCGCACCCCACTCTCCCACCGAAGTCGTTTACGTTGACTAAACTCGACACGCAGACATTTTTGCGCATAGAACTGTCTGGTCTTTGTCCCCGAACGTGTTTGGAGTAACAGTGAAGGTTGCGATTCTCGGCGGCGACGGCTTCTGCGGATGGCCTGCGTCCCTCTACCTCTCAGATCAGGGACACGACGTGATC